>JBLMZU010000072.1:0-7766 GCA_050258995.1 Bacteroidota bacterium | reverse complement strand
CTTTTAACTATTTCCCCTTGTGGGCAATAGCGATTGTTTGGCTCAATGTGTTTTTATTTAATTTGTCCCAATTACTCATTTTTAGGCGGTATGATTTTATCTCAATGTATTCATTTAGGCCGGTGTATTACATGATTTGGCATATTGGATGGGGATATATGCGTTTAAAATTGCTTTTCTAATTTTAAAAGTTCACTTGATCATCCTGGCAACCGAAAACCGTCGCCCAATTATTGTCTGAAGGACAATGGGTGGTAACATATGTGGGTAAACTAGGTTTTGACTAAAAGAAGTATTTAGGTGAATAAAAGCAATTCCTGAACCGTTTCACGGTACTGAAAAACAGCGATGAAACACTTGCTAATTCTGGGTAAATTTTTGCCGCCCCCGCCGTCAGAACTACAATTTAGGGTTTACCCAATAGTTTGCTGATAAAAGAGCGTCAACGTGATGTGATAAGGTAGCATATGGAAAATCCCTACGTACAAGCTCCGATTTTATCTAATTTTAAGTCTCTCCTAAAATCTGAGCATCTATTCCGATTTCACGATGTTGTATTTATTAGATAAGTGACAACGGTTACCTGCATGTCAAGGAAGATTGTTTTTCATTTAGGTTGCGTCGAATTGCTATGGACCAGCCTAATGGCCAAACAATCATATACAATACGACCCCTTTGGTAGGCGGCCGTGCCTCGTCTCAAAATACGCCATACGCCATCCTGGTACACCCCATCGGTTTCTATCCTGTCGATAAGATCGGCTGCGGAATCCAAACTTTCCGCAAGACTTGCATCCTGAGTAAGGACAACGTTTTTTATACCTGGACCGGCGATCAGTGTGACGGGCTCCACGATCAGGGACGACAGGTCGCGAACGGGTAAAGCCTCCATAGCTGGTCTTGCTTGGAGCCGGATCATCCTGGCCCGCGCATCCGGGCCGGCGGTTTCCCTGGTCGCGGCGATCAGGTCGAGCAGGTAGTGACGAACATCTTTCAGATCTTTGGCGTTGCCCAACTTTTCGAGGCCCGGATAGGTCTCCAGCGCCTTTGCCAGTTTAGAGACCTCACGCAGGTAATGATTCCGCTGATTCGCCGGAACCAGATACATGACGACAAGCGATATGGGCATGCCGTCTGGCGCTCCGTAATCGATGCCTGTCGGACTCCATCCGACGACGCACATGAGATCTTCATCGAAAGAGACCCGCGCATGCGGGCAGGCCCAGCCCTTGCCGAGCGCGGTGCTGGTAGCCTGTTCTCTCGTCATGACATATCCTAACACATCGGTTCCGGCGGGAATTTCCGGAATCGCCTCGATGATGTGCGCCAGGAACTGCAGGGCGTGAGTCTTGTCGTTCTCAGGCAGTTCAAACAGTCTGCCTTCTTGAAGAGCATCCAAAAGGGTATCCATGATCAATCACCTCCATAGTGATTGAAGAACCAGGTCTTCACGAAGTGCGTCAACACGGCGTAAGTTACAAGGAAGGTCGCTATCCAGGCCCAGTAGACCGCCGGGAGAGGAACCATCCCCAACGCAGCCGCGAAAGGTGAGTACGGTAACCAGGCGCCTACGGCCATGATGACGAGGGTGGTCAGTGTCATATGAATGGAGGCCCGGCTTCCGAAAAAGGGTATCCTTTTTGTCCTGATGATATGGACTATCAAGGTCTGGGTCAAAAGTGACTCCACGAACCACCCGGTCTGAAAAAGCCTTGCCAGCACCTCTTGTTGGGCGTGGCCTGTCGCTGGATTGACAAACGCGCTGCAACGGAAAAAGAACCACATTAGCACGAAAGTGGCGTAGTCGAAGATGGAACTGATCGGTCCGATGAAAACCATAAACCGCTTGATATTGCCGATGTTCCATTTGAGGGGGCGGGCAATGAGTTCCTCATCTACATTGTCGGTGGGAATTCCGGTCTGCGAGAAATCGTAGAGTAGGTTGTTTGTGAGAATCTGCACCGGCCGCATGGGCAAAAAAGGCAACAGGTAGCTTGCGCCGACCACGCTGAACATGTTGCCGAAATTGGAGCTCGCGCCCATGCGGATATATTTGACGATGTTGGCGAAGACCTTCCGGCCTTCCATGATTCCCTCTTCCAGGACAAGGAGGCTATTTTCGAGGAGCACGATGTCCGCAGCCTCCTTGGCCACGTCAACTGCGGAATCCACGGAGATACCGACATCGGCTGCTTTGAGCGCGGGTGCATCATTGATGCCGTCTCCCATGAATCCCACCACATGGCCGTTACCGCGCAGATCCCTGACGATTTGCTCCTTTTGTGCTGGAGACAGCTTGACAAAAACATCGCTCTCTTGCACAGCTTTGGAAAACTCACTTGGCTGAAGTTGTGATAGTTCCGCTCCTGTGACAATCCGTTCCGCGTCAAGCCCGACGTCCCGGCAAACCTTCTCGGTCACCAGTCCGTTGTCGCCGGTCAGGACTTTCACCTTGACCCCGGCTTCCCTCAGGAGGTTAAGAGCCTCCATGGCGGAAACCTTGGGCGGATCGAAGAAAGCGATATATCCGAGCAAAATGAGCCGACTTTCATCGCCGACCGTGAAGGAAATCTTGTCTCGCTGAAATTCCCGGTAAGCGATTCCAAGCACCCGGAAACCGTCCCGATTGAGACGCTCGACCTCCTCGAACAGATCCGCACGAATCATGGGGATCAAGGGGTAGACCTCTTCATCGATCTGATAGTGGCTGCAGCAATCGTAGATCTCTTCCACCGCGCCTTTGCAGATCAGTACATGGTTACCCTCATAATCCACTACAACCGACATGCGGCGGCGCTGGAAATCGAAGGGCAGCTCGTCCACAAGTCTGCAATGTTGTTCCACGTCCAGGTCGGCATGCTCGAGCACCGCCCGGTCGAGCAGGTTGCGCAGGCCGGTTTGGTAATAGCTGTTGAGATAGGCGTAGTCCAGTACCTCTTCGCTCGTGTGTCCGGTTATGTCGACCTCACGTTCCAGAACCACTCGGTCCTGAGTCAGGGTACCGGTCTTGTCCGTGCAGAGAATGTCGATGGCACCGAAATTCTGAATCGACGGGAGCCGCTTGACGATGACCTTCTTCTTGGCCATGGTCAACGCACCCTTTGCCAGGTTCACGGTGACGATCATCGGCAGCATTTCCGGGGTGAGACCAACCGCGATGGAAAGGCCGAACAGGAGCGCCTCCAACCAGTTGCCCTTCGTCATGCCCACGATGAGGAACACCGCGCAGACCATGACCACCATGAACCGGATCATGAGCCAGGTGAAGGACCGCACGCCATGGTCGAAGCTGGTTTCCTCCCGGCGCTCGGCCAGTCGCTCCGAGATGGCCCCGAACAATGTCCGCGTGCCCGTATTCACCACCACGCCCTGGGCCGTGCCGCTGGTGACGGCGGTTCCAAGAAAACAGGCGTTAGCCAGGTCCAAAGCCGACTGCACGGAAGAAACGGTGCTCCCAACCGTTTTTTCGACAGGCATGGACTCTCCGGTAAGTGCCGACTGGCTGACAAAAAAGTCCTTGGCGGCAATCAGCCGCAGGTCCGCCGGAACGATGGAGCCGGCTTGGAGGAGCACAATGTCCCCAGGAACGACCTCCGATATCTTGATCTCACGCTCCACGCCGTCCCTTAGTACCAAGGTGCGAGACTGAACGCGCTTGCCAAGAGACTCGACGGTTTGTTTGGATCGGTAGTCCAGTATGTAGGACAATCCGACGCTGAGGAGGATCATCGCGCTTACGATAGCCGTTGATTTCAACTCACCGATAACCGCCGATACCGAAGCGATCACCAGAAGTTGAACGATCAGTGGACTCGTGAAACGATGTGCCAGGTCGGCCAAGAAGCCCAAGCGCTTGAGATGTGACACCTCATTAGGGCCATACTCGTCCAGACGACGTTGCGCCTCTTGGGCGCTCAGCCCCCGAAGAGTTGTATTGAGCGTGCTCAGCCCCTCTTGAGAGGGGGCCGCGCAAAGTTCCATCACTCGCCGTTCATGGTCGCTCAAGGAGTGGGGGGAACGCAATTGAGCGCCAGAACCGTTTGAGAATCTGTTGAACAAGCCGTTTTTCATAGCGCAGCCCCCCACTCAACCTGGTTTTCGCTTTTGTTGCAGTTACCCTTGAACAGGTCGGCCCGGTCGTCCGGCTGCAGGGCGGCGTGCTTGAGCACCGCCCAGGCTTCGTCTGCTGAAAGAGCGGAAATCAACTCGGCGACAACGACGGGATGTCCCGCTTCGCAGAAGCATCGAAGGGCTTTGGAGTCCCCAGCTACTATTATCTCACGAAGTTCAGTGGCGATGAGTGGATTTTTCATGGTTTACCTCCGCTCAAGCTGCAACGGTGGATGAGTGCGGCCAGAGGTAAACTGGTGGGTTATGTTCGGATAAAGTACCGACCATTTACTTCGTGTGCTGCAAACCACATCGATTTCGATCTAGCGTTGTCACATTCTTTCTGTTCTGATTCTTGAGTCATGTAATGGCAACTATGACTGCCATCCGAGTCGCTCATACAAACCCCTCTTTTTTTAAGATGATTATTATTTTACATCTAGTACTGTATTCTTCAAAATATAACCGTGAAGAGTTATGTAAAAAGAGCCAGATTCAGATTTTTAACTACAATTCTACGTAAAAAGTATTTCTATAAAGGCGCAGTCCTGTGTACTGTTTTTATTACATTTGTTTCGAAATTAATTGGGGGTGTCTCTTTTACAACCCTGCGCTCGTCGTTTTGTCAAAAATCCTTTTACCTTATTCTTCTTTTGATGATCAACGCAGCAGTCTTAGGGACAACAGCCGTGTCCCTATCTAGCGCCTGGGCATATGGAGAAGTGAAGGGCTGGCCTCACAGCCTGCAGCTCCCAGTGCGCAAGGCCCCTGGCTTCTATGCCGTCTACATCCTTTGCACTGCAGCGGCAGCAGCAATTGTTCTAATCCCACATGCGCCATTGCAACTTATCATCGTGAGTGTGCAGATACTGGCTGGAATCTTACTTCTATCAGCCATCGTCTTTCTGCAACTTCTGCTCAATGACAAGGAGTTACTGGGTGAGCGATTCGCTAACAAACGCTGGAACAATTGGGTGAACTGGACAATCATCGTAGTGCTTTTCATTCTTTCTCTGATTCTTGCAGTCCAGGTGGTGGCACCTAAACTGATTCCTTCCGCTTAAAGCGAACTGGTGATTTTATTAAAAGGAGGAAATGATCATGAATTCGAAAAAAAACAATGAAGTTCAAGACAATTCACAGAAGAGTTCCCGTCTGGTTGTTCATCCGCTCAATGATGCAGAGGAACAGAAGGTCGATACATCTCAGCTGGGACCAATGCCTCTTACGTTGAGTGTTCGAGTCTCACTGCTGATCTTACGTGGTTACCTGATATTAATGACAATTCTGATCCTGTACCACTTTCTCGATCTGGCGGGCCTCTTTACTAAACGTTGGGAGCAGTAATTTGGAGGGAAGAAATATGGAAGTAGATAGTAGAAGTAATAGTAGCCAGCTTCCCAGTATGCAAAAGCGGCTACGAGGGTGAGCGAGCAAGGAGACAAAAATGGAGTGGCATGAGTTTGTATTACGGCTGAGCACGGCATTGCTACTGGGCTGCGCGATTGGTGCCGAGAGACAGTGGCGGCAGCGCATGGCCGGCTTGCGAACCAATACTCTGGTGGCGGTCGGCGCGGCACTGTTCGTGATGCTGGGCATGATGATTCAGCCTGAAGCTAGCCCGACAAGAATCGCCGCACAGGTTGTGTCAGGTATCGGTTTTCTGGGTGCGGGCGTTATACTGCGCGAGGGGTTAAGCATTTCCGGGTTGAACACGGCTGCCACTCTGTGGTGTGCCGCATCCATTGGAACGCTTTGCGGTGCGGGCTTTGTGGCGCAAGCCGCTGTCGGTGCCGTGGCGGTTCTGGCGGCCAACCTGTGTTTGCGCCCTGTCGCGCGCAAGATGTACCGGTGGCAAGCGGAATCACACGACGCAGAGGTTTTAAGTGCGGTATGCCGCGCCGATCGATGACGAGCAACACATCCGCGCCCTGCTCATGCAGGCTGTAAGCTGGGAAATCCTAGCAAGTGGCTAATGTTCTCTGGAAGAAGCATTGTGGTTCGTTAATACCACTACCTTTCTAAAATCAAGTTATCGTATCACTCTCACTCGTTCCAGGAACACCTAGCTAAAGTGAACCCAAAGTGAGGGGTGATGCGATGACACTCTCAGTCTTGAGATCTATATTAATTCTGATTGCACTCTTATTCAGACAACATAATAGAGTTTCAACTACACCAAGTCTTGTCGGCTGCGGCTTGGGATGGATTATGATAATGCTGACGATAGGCAACATCATGGTCAGAGCCCAAGACGTGCCCGGCGCGGCCACGGCCAATGTCCAGGAACAGAAATGGAATTGGCACGTTCAGAATACCGATATTGTGCAGGGCTATCCCGGCTTTGACGCCAAGTATTCCGGTCCAAACAGCCTGAAAAGCAATGGCGAGGTTCGGGAGACGGTTTCGCTCGACTTGTATGCTGGCTTCCGGTTGTGGCGCGGGGCAGAGGTGCACGTGGACGTACTGATGTGGCAGGGCTTTGGATTGAGCAATACTGTGGGCGTGGAGGGCTTTCCAAACGGTGAAGCCTTCAAAGTGGGCACTAAAATTCCCAACGTCACCATGGCGCGATTGTTCATTCGGCAAACCATCGGATTTGGCGGTGAACAGGAGGACGTGCCTGACGGCCAGCTCACGCTTGCCGGCAAACACTATGCTTCCCGGCTCACGCTCACGGGTGGCCGGTTCAGTGCAAAGGACATTTTCGATAACAACGCCTACGCCAACGACCCGCGCACACAGTTTATGAATTGGGCACTGATGGCCAATGCTGCATGGGATTACCCGGCGGATAGCGTTGGATTTGACACCGGAATTGCCGTGGAATTGAATCAGCCAAAATGGGCTTTGCGCTACGGATTTTTTCAAGAGCCGCGTTTCCCAAATAGTTTCACGGCAGAAGACCAGTTTCTCACATGGCGACCTGGCGGATCGGATGGCCCATTTTTACGCGCCTGGGGAATGGTAGTGGAATTTGAGCGCCGCTACAAGCTCAACGCTCATCCGGGGGCAATTCGGTTTCTTGCCTTTCTCAACTCAGCGCACATGGGCAGCTATCAAGCGGCGGTTGATAACCCGACTCGCCCCGCCGACATCACAGCCACTCAAGCCTACCGCCTCAAATACGGCTTTGGGCTTAATTGGGAACAAGAAGTTGTCACAAACGTCGGCGTGTTTTCGCGCCTAGGCTGGAATGATGGCCACAACCAGGCATGGACATTTACTGATGTAAATTACACAGCATCACTGGGCGTGAGCATCAAAGGTAAACCGTGGCATCGTCCCAACGACACCTTTGGCCTTGCCGGCGTGTTAAACGGCATTTCAGATGTAAATCAAAAGTTCTTGGAGGCCGGCGGCACGGGCATTCTTGACGGTGACGGCAATCTCTCTTACGGTTTGGAAAAAATTATCGAGACTTACTACGATTTCAAAATCTGGAAGGCCATCCATGGTGCAGTGGATTATCAGTTTGTCAGCGATCCGGCTTTCAACCAGGACCGTGGGCCGGTTTCAATTTTCGGAGCCAGACTACACTGGGAATTTTGAACTATGGATCCACACCCGAAGAAAGCTCACGTTCTGCTGAATGGCGGCACTAAGCCGGTTATACTAATCTTAATAATTATTATAGAAATACCCCCTTAAAGTCT
>JBLMZU010000071.1:0-9918 GCA_050258995.1 Bacteroidota bacterium | reverse complement strand
GCTTCGCCTCGGCCCGGTAACTACTACATCAAACTTATCCTTTCCAAACTCGAGCGCCTGATCCGAATACATCAGCGCACCGTGACCCATATCGTCGAAAACATCCTGGTGCTTCAGGGAGCCATCTGCCAGCTTGTGGAGAAGCATTTCCAGCTTCGGTAGATCAATCTCCCCGGTATGATGCTCAAAGACGCCTTCGATGCCTTTTTCACCCAGGCGGAAGGCAAGTGTATGGAAATTGCCCACGTTGCAGATGATCTTTTGTTTGCGTATAGCAACCACTGGGTCGAAATCTGCGCCCAGGACCGCCGCCGGCGCGGTATCCATGACAACCAGCGGACAGGGCAGCTCACCTGCTGAGTCGGCCACCGACTGCAGGCGGGTCATAATCTTGGGAATATTATTGGAAAGATAGGCAAAGGCGGAGAGTGAGTTCTTCGCCCGGATCCTATCATCGAGGTAGTCAAAGCGAAACTGCCTATCCGAGACCCCGGCCGGTGCATTGCCATGGTCGAAGACCGCCACCGCGATCGCACCCAGATTCTGTAGTGAAACGCCGTAGTCAAGGAACGTCCTGGAAATTAAATGAAAATCAAAATCCCTCAATTCGAGACGATGGACAGTGGACGGTAGACCGTTGGCTTGCTCCTCAGAGATTATTTTAATCCCAAGTGCTTCAACCTTCTCCAGCTCATCGTTGATGGTCGTGGCTGCACCTGGCGTCATGTAAATGGGAATACCAGCGCGGGCATATTCCTCGATTGCCCAGGCCGAGGGACCGCCGCCCATCTGGTGCCCGGTAAGAAGGACCGGAGTCCGGCTCGAAAGCATCTGCTTCAGACGGCGGTGCACCATCATGGTGGGGGAGGGCAGGACAAGCTTGAACCCGTTCTCGATATCCAGATTCGAATCGTAGAGAAAGATATCCTGGGTTCCGGTACCAACGTCGACGGTTAAGATTTTCATGGTATATCCCGGTAAAAATATGATTACAGATCGATCCCAAGCCAGTTGCGGATGAAATAGCCAATGATAAACGAAAAGGCTGCGACACCCAGGCTCAAGCCTGCCATTTCCAAAAACCTTGCCCGAAAGGGTTCGCCCTTGGCGATGGAAATGTAATAATTAAAGACGGCAATAATCAACACGGCAGTTGTAAGAGTGATGACCAGATCGAGGATGTAATTTTGAAATAGAAGATAGGGCATGACGAGCAGCGCGACGGTAATGATATAGGCGATGCCTGTATAGATCGCGGCGCGCACGGGCTGCTTGGTCGTTTGCTCCGAGCGTGTGGAAAGGTATTCGCTGGCCGCCATCGACATGGAGGCGGCGATCCCTGTGATAAGCCCCGAAAGGGCAATCAATTTCACATTTTGCAGGGCAAGTGTCAGGCCGGCGAGTGCCCCGGTCAATTCGACAAGCGCATCGTTGAGGCCGAGCACCACGGATCCGGCATACTGCAGGCGCTCCTCGTCCAGCATCCCGATCAGGCGTTCTTCATGGATGTCCTCCTCGTGTTGGAATCTTTCTGCTTCCGGTATTTCGCTGGCGACCGAGGCGTAGTTTTCCTGGGCTGTTTCCTCTCCCTGTTCCATGAGCTTGATCCCAAATGTGAAGCCAAACACCACACTCACTATGTAATAGAACCAGACGATGGGCCAGCGCGGCTCCACTTCCTGGTCTGTATATTTCTTCCAGCCATTGTAGTGGCGCAGCTCGTCTTGTGCGATCTGTTCGATGATTTTTGCGTTTTCTGGGGGAGTGACCCTGCGGGCCAGGCGTTCGTAGATGTGGTGTTCGGTGATCTCTGTTTGTTGGAACTTCAAAACCTGTCTTTTGACATGTTCAGAAAGTTGCATCGAATCCTCCTGCTGAATTTGTGTGTATTGTAAGCCATTTTTTGTGTCTCCATCCTGGGAACCATCGTGAGAATAGTGGGGTAGACAGGTGATATACGTCACGTATCTGATTTTAAGGAATCGCCTATGAAAGCAAAACATCACACTTATCATCGCACAGGATGACCGATATCCATCTTTTTAAACCCGAATAATTCCAGGCATGCGACACCCCATCAGCCTCCGTAGTCTGCTACGGAGGCTTTTTTCCTTCCAAAAAAAACTGGAGTGGAGGTATCATATTGACTATTACTGATACATGAAACCGGAGTATGAATGTCTAATCCCGCGCTGACGGAACTGCTTGCCAGTTATGTTCCCCAACTCATCCAAAACCGGGTTGCCGCTGACCCATCGCCCATCGAAGTGCCGGTCGTGGAGGATATGCAGGCGGCGATGCTGTTCGCAGATATTTCAGGTTTTACACTTCTCACCGAACATCTTGCGGAGCGTGGTCCAGCCGGGGTGGAGACCCTGGCGCGTATTCTGAACGAATACTTTGGCCAGTTGATCGACATCATTCACGATTATGGCGGGGATGTGGTTAAGTTTGCCGGGGACGCGGTGATCGCGGTCTGGCCCATTGTGGCGAATGACGTGGCGGCGGGAGGCACCGGCGAGGAGAGGCCCATTTCGCGGGCCGACCTTTGGCAGTGGACCATGCGGGCGGCCGAGTGCGCGATCACAGTCCGGGAGCGGCTGACCAATTACCAGGTGGAGGGGGCCAGCCTGTATTTGAAGCTGGCCGTGAGCACCGGTCATATCTCGGCGGCGCATGTGGGAGGAGTGTTCAGCCGCTGGGAATTTCTGCTCACGGGCAACCCGCTGGTCGAGCTGGGCATTGCGAACAACCTTGCCAAGGCAGGTGAGATCCTGGTCACACCCAGCGCCTGGAGGCTGATCCGGAACGACACGGTGGCCAGGCCGATCGAATTCGAGCTGCGGGAGGCCATTGCCCAGGGCGGACTCCTGGACCGGCTGAACAAGCCTTCGTCTGTTTTTACCCTGAAAAAGAAGATCCAGATCCCGGACGGCCGGGAAAACTCGCTGCGTGCCTATATTCCCGGTGCTATTATCAACCGCCTGTCCGCCGGGCAGAGCAGCTGGATCGCTGAATTGAGGCGCGTCTCTGTCCTCTTCATCAATTTGCCGGATATCGACCAGGAGACCAAGATCGAGACGGCCCAGAATATTGCGCGATTGATCCAGAGATCGATCTACCGCTATGAAGGCAGTATCAACAAGATCAACGTGGATGACAAGGGCATCACGATTGTAGCTGCACTGGGGCTGCCTCCGTTCTCGCATGAGGACGATCCGGCCCGCAGCGTACAGGCGGCACTTACGATCCGCAGGGAATTAAATAATCTCAAGGTACGCAGTTTTGTCGGGGTTACAACGGGAAGGATTTTCTGCGGATCGGTTGGCAACGATTCCAGGCGCGAATATACGATCATCGGGAATGCGGTCAACCTGTCCGCCAGGCTGATGACTGCCGCGGGGGGAATGTACGACATCATTTCCAGTCATGGTGTGTCGATCCTGTGCGACCGCGTAACGTATGAGAACGCCCGGGACAACGTGGAGTTCGAGACGCCGCCACCCCAATTTGTCAAGGGAAGGGTGGAACCGGTGGAGGTCTTCCATCCCCTGACCTTCAAGAAGAGCATCATCCGGCCAAAGACCGACCTGATCGGCCGTCAGGAGGAGAAGACGCTGATCGCCAACGCGCTCCAGGAGTTCTCCCGTGGAGAGCAACAACAGACTCTCGTCCTGCTGGGGGAGGCAGGGATCGGGAAATCGCGGCTCTTTGAGGACCTGATCCGCCAGGCGGAAAGCCTGAATGTGAATTTGTATATGGGCGCCGGGGACGCCATCGAAAAGAACAATCCCTATTACTCGTGGCGACCGGTGTTCAACAGGATCTTCGGTATCGAGGAACTGGCAGTCAAGACCGAGTATTCAGAGGGCATCCGCAGGCAGATCCAGGAAAATGTCCTCCGGAAGCTGACCGAAACCGATCCGGACCTGGCACGCTATATGCCTCTGCTTGATGTCGTCCTGCCCGTTCCGATCCCGGATAATGAATTTACTTCGGCCATGTCGGGCGAGATCCGCGGCGGAAATATCCGTGAGCTGCTCACCAGCCTGCTTTCCTTCGAAGCGCGCAGGGCGCCGCTGGTGCTCGTCCTGGAGGATCTACATTGGTTTGACTCGGCCTCCTGGGCGCTGCTGGTGGATGTGCAGCAAAAAGTCCGGCCCATCCTGCTGGCGGTGAATACACGTCCGTTGCCGGAACCTGCTCCGGTCCAATTCAAACAGATCCAGGATTTTCCCCAAACGCGCCTGATCAAGCTGGAGGCGATGATGCTCGACGATGTCGAGGCGCTGGTCTGCCAGCGGCTGGGGGTCAAATCCATCCCGCCGATGATCGGGCGATTGATCCGCGAGAAGTCGGAAGGGCATCCCTTTTTTGCCGAGGAGCTGGCATACGCCTTGCGCGATTCGGGAGTACTGGTCATTGAAAATCACGAATGCCGCATGTACTCGCGGCTGCTCAACTTCGAAGACCTGACCCTGCCGGATACCCTCCAGGCGGCCATCACCAACCGTATCGACAGCCTGGCGCCGTCGCAGCAGCTGACATTGAAAGTGGCCAGTGTGATCGGCCGCATCTTTGCCCTGCGCGCCCTGCAGGCCATCCATCCGATCGAATCGGACAAACCGGCACTGCGCGATTATATGGAGAATTTGACACGGCTGAGTCTCATCCTGGTCGAGTCTGAGACTCCGGATCTGGCCTATATCTTCAAACATGCCGTCACCCAGGAGGTGGCATATAACCTGATGCTCTTTTCACAGCGTCGCCAGCTTCACCAGGCGGTCGCCCAGTGGATCGAGCAGACCAATAAGAACAATATCGAGTCGTACTACAGCCTGCTTGCCTATCACTGGTCACAGGCTGCTGAAATGCCCGATTCGGTCCGCAATTTCGTGGCCATCCGCAAGGCGACGGAATACCTGGAAAAGGCAGGCGACCAGGCCATGGCCAACTATGCCAACCAGGAGGCGATCCAATTCTATACACAGGCACTGGCGTGGGAAAGTCATTTCCAAAAACCTGAAAATCACCAGTCGATTCGGGACAGCCAGCTCCGCCGGGCGCGCTGGCACAGCCGCATTGGGCTGGCACACTATGGACTGGGTTCCCTGCCTGATTGCGAAAAACATGCCCGCGAAGCTTTGCGGCTGCTGGAAAGACCAATCCCCGAATCAAAGTTCCAAATGGCTGCCGGTGTCGGCCTGCAAATCGTCCGACAGATGTTTCACCGTTTTTTCCCAGCCCGTTATATCAACTCCAAAGGCATGGAACGGGAGATTGCAATCGAAGTGGCCCGGCTGTACGAATTCATGTCGCGTGTCTACTTCTATTCCAATGAAACGCTGCCGGTCATCTACATTACCCTGCGTTTCCTCAACGAGGCGGAAAAAGCCGGCACATCCCCCGAGCTGGCAGTTGCCTATTCGAGCATGGCTGTCCTGGCGGGTTTGGTGCAGATGCACGGCCTGGCGGAATCCTACAGTGAACGCGGGCTGGCCGTCGCCGAGCAGGTGAACCAGCCATCCAACCGCATCACGGTGAATGTGGTAACGGGCGTGCACAAGGTGTCCATTGGGAAATGGGAGGAGGTCCGGGCCCGGGCGCGGGAGGCCCAGGAGCTTTGCGAGAAGCTGGGTGATTATCGCCAGTGGGGCGACAGCACGACGCTATTGGCAGAAGGCGCTTTGATCTCCGGGGACCTCGAAACCTGCCTGAGCGAGGAGAGCAATTTGCTCGACGAATCGCGCCGGAGACGAAACCCGCTCCAGCAGTGCATGGCCCTGTTTGGAGTTTCCTCCATTTACATCCGCCAGGGGGAGTATGAAAAAGCCATCCCGATGCTGGAGGAGGAACGCCAGATCCTGGATGAGCTTCCCAACATGGCCTCCAGTATCAATTCGACGGCCCTGCTGGCCCTTGCCCATTACCGGCTGGGCGATGTGGAAAAAGCACTAGCGTATGCGGGCAAAGTCCTCGAGCTGGCCTCCGATCTATCGCCGACCGTGTATTCGCTCGACGTAGGCTTTTCCTCCATTGCCGAGATCTATTTCGATCTCTGGGAGAAGTCGCTGGAAGATTCAAATGGACCGTTGGATGCCGGTCGTTTTAAGCAGATGGCCGAAAGGGCGCTCAAATTGTTAAAAGCCTTTCGGAATATCTTTCCAATCGGGAAGCCATACCTGGCCCTGTATACCGGCCGGTGGTATTGGGATCAGGGAAAACATCAGAAGGCCGTCAAAACCTGGCAGGATGGGTTGGATGCTGCCAGGAGATATGGGGTGTTGTACGAGGAAGGGTTGCTGCGCGTCCGGCTGGGAGATGCCCGCAAGGACGCGCCAACCGAGCAGCTACAGCATTTTGAGTGCGCTGCAGAGATTTTCGAGAGCATGGGCGCGATCCGGGACCTGGGGATCACACAGGCCCTGGCAGAGAAATACGGGCTCAAGCTCTAGGACAGGATCTATTCAAAGATAAATTTGGTCGGGTCTTCCGTGAAACTCGTCCATGCGATGCATTGAGACGGGGTGAACACGTACAGCCCGCCTTCCTCCCATTGATTGGATTCGGGGGAATAGCCCTGCGCCGCATACTTTTTGCGGTAGGCATCGACCAGCCGGTTGGCGAGCTTTGCGTCGGGCCTGCCGGCAGGCACACTGTTGCCTTCCAGGATAACGACTCTATCTCCACTTTCCAGGTGTACTGCAATATTGGGATTGGATGCAATATTTTGCGCGTGGCGCGTCTCCGGGCTTCCGTCGTAGTAGATCTTTCCCTCCACATAGACGGCCCAGCGCGGGATGACATGCGGCCGTCCATCGGGGCGGACGGAACAAAGCCAGTAGTTTTTGGACTCCGTTAATTGCGCGGCGACCCAGCTCCAGTCCACGTAGGAGGCGGGGTTGTCCACGTATCCCTTCGGGAATTGCGGGCGGGAAACTTTTGGGGTGGTCATGGGGCCGACTCTACAATAAAACCCCCAAATGAGCAACTATGCGGCTGGCGGCAGTGTGGTGCTGTTTGTGACCTGCGTCGATTGCGTGGCTGAATATCCCGTCCACTTGATCCCCACATAATATCCCAGGGCTGCGACGAGCAAACCGGCCAGGACATCCAAAATGTAGTGTTGAGCTGTAAAAAGCGTGGAGAACGAAATGATCACGAGGGTGACGATCCAAAGGTATTTATAACGCGGATACCAGACGCTGTAAAAAATGACAAGCAGAGCCGAAATATAGATGTGCCCGCTTGGCAGGGCATTGTAGCGCCCTGCGCCTTCATGAAGGAATCGCAGAATGAAGGTGAATATATCGCTGCCATACAACCTGGCTGCCGGCACATAGGTGGGGAAAATGAGGAAGATCGCCACCGAGATCGAAACGGTGAACAGGCAGGCCACCGCGAATGCGCGGAACATCCGGTCGCTCATTTTGAAAGCGGCCCAGGCGAAGCCGGCGATCCACAGCGGATAGCACAACACGTAAGGCACCACCCACACCGGCCAGAGAGGGAAGATGTCGATCGGCAGCTTCGGCTCGATGCCGCCGGTCAGCCGCGCGCTGGTGGGCAGGTAGATCAACTGGATGGCCCAGATAAGGGCGATCCATAAAAGCCTTTTTCCCAGAGAAAGGCTGTTTTCTGATCCGGTTCTTTTTTCAATCGTCTGAATTCGAGAGGTCATTGCATTCCTAAGGTACGAGCGCGCCGAATTATACACTCGAACGCTGAATAGATCTCTCAATTGAAACGACTGTGGGTTCAGGTTGCTATGGATTGTTTCATCAAGTGTTGTTCAGGAAACGATCACCGCGCGCACGTCACTTGTGAAGTGCGCGAGATCGTCGAGACGCCGATTCACCCGGTTGGCATCCAGGGGAATGACTTGTGAAACAACACGGGAGGTGTCGAGGATGCCTCGCCGGGCCATGTCGATGAGCAGGGGCAGCTCCTGCAGGAGATGGTCGTTCGAGCCGATGATCTCGGCCTCGTGGCCGATCAGTGTGGCGTAGGGATTCACTTCCAGCGGATCGCGGCCGAGGCCGACGATGACGGCGCGGCCCATGACACCCAGCGATTGGACCGTCTGCGTCATCATCTTTTGCAGGCCGATCATTTCGAGGGCAACATCCACGCCCCGGCCGCGGGTACGTATGAGGATTTCGTCCACCGCGTCACACCTGGATGCGTCGATCGGGATCGCATTGTATGCGGACGCAAGCTCGAGCTTGTCCTGCTGGATATCCACGGCGAAGACCTCCACGGCCCCCATGGCCCTGGCCAGCTGGATGGCCGACAGGCCGAGTCCGCCCACGCCGAAAACGGCCACCGTTTCACCGGCCCTGACCCGGCCTTTACGCAGCGCGTGCAGAGCCGTTGCCGAGGCGCACATCAGGGTCGCGCCCTCTTCGAAGGAAATCTGCTCCGGCAGCGGGATCGCGTTGCGGGCCGGCACAGCCACATACTCTGCGTACCCGCCGTCGACATGGTGACCGAGCATCCGGACAGTCGTGCAAAACTGTTCGTTGCCTGTGGTGCAGAAATAACAGTCGCCGCAGCTGATGTTGTAATGTAATGCAACCCGGTCGCCTGCCAGCAGGGTGGTCACCTGTGGGCCGATCCATTCGATCTCGCCGGCCACTTCATGTCCCAGCGTGATCGGCATCTGGCCCATGCTCGAACGACCGTCGCGATAGTGCACATCGGAGTGACAAATGCCGGCGGCGCGCACACGCACCAGGATGTCCTTTTCGCCGATGGTGGGAATGGGGATGCTCTGCAATTCAAGCGGCTTGCCGGCTTCGACCATGCGGATGGCTTTCATAAATGTCTCCAATAAAAGTATTTGCTGATGGGCAGGGAAGCCATCTCAGCCCACCCTCTTAAACAGTTCACAGGGGGATGCTCATTTCTGTTTGTGCGAGAGTCGTGCCCAGCTCGCAATCCCGCGGATATCCTCCGGTGTGGTCCGGCAGCACCCACCGATCATCCGGGCGCCGGCCCGATACCACTCCCTTGCCTCTTCACTAAACGATGCGTACACAGGCTGCCCGTCCCAGTCATTTTTGGTTGGGTCGTACGTTTCACCGGAATTGGGATAGACGAGGATGGGTTTGTCTGTTGCTCTCCCTGCCTCTCGAATCAGAGATGGGATATATTTCGGCGATGTGCAGTTGACTCCCACAGCGGACACAAACGGACTCGCGACAATGAGCCTGACGCAATCCTCGAGGCGCTGTCCCTCGTTGACATGGATCTCATCCCGGCAACTGAAGCTGATCCAGGCCTGGATGCTTTGGAATTCCTCCAGAAGCTTTACCATCGCCTGTGCCTCGATCAGGCAGGGGATCGTCTCACAGGCGAGCAGGTCTGCACCGGCGTCGATCAGGGCTTGCATGCGCGGCCTGTGAAAATCCATCAGTTCAGTCTCAGTTAATCCATAATTGCCGCGGTATTCCGATCCATCCGCCAGGAACGCGCCGTACGGTCCGACCGAAGCCGCCACGAACGGCCTGGACCTGCCCACACGGTTGGATACATCGGCCCAGAACTGATCCCGCGCTTCGACTGCCAGGCCGACCGATTTCTGAATCAGTGCCAGGGCCTCCTGCTGATTGAGCCCGCGTTTGGAGAACCCTTCGATGGTCGCCTGATAACTGGCTGTGATGGCGCAATCCGCGCCAGCCTTGAAGTAATCGTAATGGACTTGCCTGATCATTTCCGGCTGCTCGAGCAGGATCTTTGCCGACCAGAGGTCGTCCTTCAGGTCACAGCCACGCCGCTCCAGCTCGGTGGCAAGAGCGCCGTCGATCACCAGGACAGGATAACGGTCAAGAATGGATGCAATGGGATTCATAACGCCTCTTCATGTGAGCGGAGGATACCATAAACCGGGCGCCGGCATTTCTGCCCACCCGGCAA
>JBLMZU010000070.1:0-12604 GCA_050258995.1 Bacteroidota bacterium | reverse complement strand
GATTGTCAAAAGGTCAGTTATAGGTATACTTGTCATGGGAATGTCTCCTCAAGCGGTTGTCGACTAACCATATCTTGAGAGCATTCCCCTTTTTCGTCAATTCATTTCACATCAGACGTATCAAATCAATTTTTGGCATCAAAGGAGAATACAATGCCCAAAGTCAGACTCGCACCCTGGCTGGAAGAAGCCTACGGCTCATATGGGAAAGAAACCACTTTCCGCCGCACCCCAAAAGGCGAGACCAGCATCATCAAAAAGGCCGATATGTCAAAGGTCAAGTGGAGCCCTGCCCAGATCGCCCAGCGCCAGCGCATGAAGGAAGCCATTGCCTATGCTCAGGCCATCCTGGCCGACCCGGAGCGAAAGAAGATCTACGCAAAGAGGGCGAAGAGGAAGAAACGCCGTGCCTACGATGAAGCCCTCGCCGAGTACCTCAACGCCGCCAAAAACGAAGCCAGGCGGGCAACCAGAAGGCAGGAGCTGGCGAAAAGGATGGCAGACGCTGGCTTCCCTCTTGACTAATTCTTGCTGATCGAAACCCAGGAGTTCGTCACCATGGTGAACTGCCCCACCTGTTCGCCGTCGGCAAAGACCGCATACCGGTCATAGTTCGCCTTGGGAGAGGAGATCTTGCGGATGTGGATCTCGCCATAGACCGGCTGGAGCAGGATGCGGGTATGCTTTCCACCCTGTTCCATCTCCTCCTTGCAAGCCAGCCCGTATTTCCCGCCCACTTCCACGCGCTCCAGGCAGCACAAACGGCCGTCGTAGTTGTCATAGTGGAAGTTCTGAATGGCAATATCCTCGATCCGTTCACCTTGGGTAAATAGCGTAGTCATAATCTCGCCTTCTTTTTCTATGATAATCTCCGGCTGTACATGCCGTTCCTTTAATTTTGGACCAGATTGGGGTGTTCTACAATTGACAAAAGTCACCAATTGCTGAAAACGTAGCACACTACTCGGCTCAACAAACTCTAATTGGAGTCTAATCATTATGTCCAATGGGGGAGCAATTGTCTACATAACACTCGTGGCTGGTCACCGTTAAGAAAGACAGAACTGAAATGCTGCACGGTGCATCCCAGTGCCAGCAGATATCTGTAGGAAAGAAGGAGAGATCCATGAAAAACCGTAAACAATATGATTATGAGCACGAAATGCAGCATGCAACCCGTTCAGGAATGTCAGTGGTCACCGGTGTATTGATCGGTGGTTTGATTGGGGCAGCTACTGCTCTATTGATGGCTCCCCGTTCCGGCGAAGAAACGCGCGCTGAGATCCGAAATAAAGCGATGGAATATCGCGACCGCACCAAGGATGTAGTAAATGATACCGTGTCCCAGGCAAAATCCAAAGCCGACGAGCTGAAAGGCGGCGTTCTGGAAAAGGCCGAGGATCTGAAGCGCCGTGGCAAGCAGACCGCCGCGCAAGGCCTTGACCACGTAGCCCAGGCAGCCGAAACTGGAAAGAGCAAGGTCCAGGAATACTAGGCGCCGGGTGTTTGTTCCGACAGTCCCCACACACGTGGGGACTGTCTTTTTAATCCCACCCGCCCATGTCATCCTGAGAAGCGCTCTTTCGCGACGATATCGTCCCCGTCGATCGCTGCCGGGAAGGATCTCCATTGCCACGAGGAAGAAACTGGCAAAGGGAGACACTCTCCAGTGAAGATCCTTCGCTCAGGATGACATGAATATAAATATGAGGGCTTCTCACCCGCCCATGTCATCCTGAGGAGCGTTCTTCCGTGACGAAGGATCTCCATTGCCACGAAGAAGAAACTGGCAAAGGAAGACTCTATCCAGTGAAGATCCTTCGCTTCGCTCAGGATGACATGATGATGAGTATGGGAGTCACCGGTCCGCCCATGTCATCCTAATTGTCGTACCAGCCCTCACTCAAATCCTTCCAGTCCGGATTCATCGCTTCGATCAAAGTGATCTTTTTAGACCGCAGCCAGCCCTTGATTTGTTTCTCCCGCTCAAGAGCTGCAAAGACACTCGATGTAGACTCGTAATAAACCAGGTATTGAATGTTGTATCTACTCGTAAAGCCTTTGATAAGCTTGTTTTTATGCTGATACACCCTGCGGAACAGATTATTCGTAACACCTGTGTACAGGGTTCGTGACTTGTTCGTCATAATATAAACGTAATACTCTTTTGACATTTCCCCAGATTATATGTCATCCAGACAGAATATCAGGGTTTTCCACCTGCCCATGTCAACTTGAGGAGCGCTCTTCCGCGACGACATCGTCCCGGTCGATCGCTGCCGGGAAGGATCTCCATTGCCACGAGGAAGAAACTGGCAAAGGAAGACTCTATCCAGTGAAGACCCTTCGCTTCGCTCACACCGTCCCGAAGCGGTATCCCTTTGGGAGGGATGACATGAATACGTTTATTTCCCCCTCTTTCCTCTTGCCAAAAAAACAAATCCATGTAAAATATGGAAGCTTCGTTCAGGGTGCCCCCCTCACTCTGAACGAAGCGCTTTAATTTCCAGGAGGGAGGAGGACGTCGCCGAAATCCCATCCCACCACAACCCAAAAGAGGGTCCAGATCCTGCCAGAGTTAAAAAAACTGTCAACTGGGTTCACTGAAACGTGTGATATACCTAGCGATACGCAGTTTGAAATTCTACCCATCTCGAAGAAACAGGAATTGTATGCCGGCAACCGGAATTCTGATCGCTGAATATGACAACTCGGTCGCCCGGGAGCTGGCCGCCCACCTGGAGGGATTCGGCTACAAGGTGCTCGGCATCGCCTGCTCGAGCGAGGATGCCCTCGCCCGGATCCAGCAGCTCAACCCGGACCTGGTGCTGATGAATATCCGCCTCAAGGGGACCATCGACGGCATCCAGACCGGCAGCCTGATCCGCAGCGTTCGCAACATCCCCATCGTCTACCTGGTCAATACCGGCAGCCAGGACACCATCCGCCGGGCGGGCGCCACGGAGCCGTTCGGCTATATCTTCAAGCCGTTCGACGACCGGCGCATCTTCGCCACCATCGAGACTGCCCTGCTCCGCCACGACCTGGAGACCAAGCTGTACCAGAGCCGCCAGTGGCTGGATACCACCCTGACCAGCATCGGCGACGGGGTGATCGCCACCGATGAGAAGGACCTGGTCCGTTTTATCAACCCCATTGCACGGGAGCTGACCGGCTGGCAGCACGCCGAAGCGATCGGGAAATCCCTTGTGGAGATCTTCAAGCTTGTCGACGAAAATATGCAGCAGCCGGTCGAGCTCCCGCAGGTCGGCGATCTCTCCTGCCCGGCCGTGGATCGAAGGGGATTTGTCGGTTTCCTGCTGTCCAGGGAGGCAGACCTGATCGCGGTGGAGGCCAATATCACCTTTATCCGGGACGCACAGGGAGATATCCATGGACGGGTGCTGGTCTTTCGGGATGTCACCCGCCAGCGCGAGAGCCTGCAGGAGATCAAACGCCGGGCCGAGCAGGCCGAAGCACTGGTCCAGGTGGCCTCTCACCTGGATGCCCACCTCGAGCTGGACCGCGTCCTGAACACGATCTGCGAAGTCACCAATCGGACGATCAAAGCCTCCGGGACGGTGGTGGTGCTGCACGGGGAACAGAAGGAGTTCCTCCAAAATAGGGCCGCCGTAACGCACGACCCGGCGCTCCAGGCCTATCACGGCACCCGCTTCGAGATTCCCACCCTGCTCTTCGAAGGGCTGTTATCCCGCGACCGGCCGGTCATCGTCCTGGAGGATATCCAGGAGCATGCCGAGCTGCCCTTCTCCGAGGCATACAAAAGCATGGACATCCGCACCATTGCCATCGCCGGCCTGTTCCGTGACCATACCCTGGTCGGGGCCCTGGTCTGCGCCTTTTCCCAGCAGCCCAAGACCCTGCTCGAGGACGAAGCGGCCCTGCTCAAGGGCCTGGCAGACCAGGCCTCCAGCGCCATCGAGAACGCCGAGCTGTTCGAGCAGGTCCGGGCTGGGCGCGAGCGTCAGCGCAAACTGGCCAAGAGCCTGGTGGACGTGCAGGAGACCGAGCGCCGGCGCATTGCCCGCGAGCTGCATGACCATCTCGGTCAAAGCCTGACCGGCCTGCAGTTCATGCTCGAGAGCGCCAAGAACCAGTCTGTCGATGCCCAGCGCACCAGGCTCGAAAACATCCAGGAGGCCGTGACCGAGATCATCCGGGACGTGCGCGAGATGTCGCTCAACCTGCGGCCCTCCATGCTGGACGATATGGGGCTGGTGCCGACCCTGCTCTGGCATATCGACCGCTACACCGGCCAGACCGGCATCCATGTCAACTTTCAATACGATGAGATTGCCCGGCGCATGCCCCTCGAGATCGAGACCGCCGCCTACCGCATCATCCAGGAGGCGCTCACCAATACAGCCCGTCATGCCCATGTCCAGGAGGTCTTTGTCGGCCTGGTCGTGCAGGACGATACGCTCTGGATCGAAGTGCTCGACAACGGCAGGGGGTTCGATACTTCGACAGTGCTGGATAAGCCAAGCACCGGCTTGAGCGGCATGCGTGAGCGCGCCAGCCTGCTGGGAGGCTACCTGCTGATCGAATCCTTTATCAACCAGGGCACACAGATCGTTGCTGCCCTGCCGCTGGCCGATCGCCCCCTTGAGAGAAGGAAACATGAGCGTAACCGTTCTGCTGGCAGATGACCACCCGATCGTGCGCCAGGGGCTGAGGCGTTTGCTGGAGGGTGAGTCCAACCTCAGGGTGGTGGGGGAGGCAAGCAATGGCCTGGAAGCCGTCCAGCTTGTGGAAAAGTTCAAGCCGGATATCCTGATCGTCGACATCGTCATGCCGGAGCTGAACGGCCTGGAGGTCCTCAAGCAGGTCAGGGAGCGCTCGCCCGGGACCTGCAGCATCGTCCTTTCCATGCAGAGCGCGGACGTCTACGTGGTGGAGGCGCTCAAAGCCGGGGCCCTCGGTTACGTGCTGAAGGAGACGGGACCCAGCGAGTTAGTCAACGCCGTCCACCAGGTGATCCAGGGGCAGCGCTATCTGAGCCCGCGCATCTCCGAGCGCCTGATCGATGTCCTGATCGAATCGGCCCAGAAGTCCACCGCCGATCCCTACCAGACCCTCACCAACCGCGAGCGCGAGATCCTGCAGATGGCCGCCGAAGGACTGAGCAGCGCCGAGATCGCCAAACGGCTCTCCATCAGCCCGCGCACTGCCGAGCTCCACCGCGGGCGGATGATGAATAAATTGGGATTGAAGAACCAGACCGAGCTGATCCGCTACGCGTTCAAGCGGGGGATCCTGACCCTGGATAATTGACCGGGCCGCCTGTGGCCCGCCAGCTCTCTCTCCCTGGAGGATCGCTCCCGGGAGTTTGCATTTATGTAGGGAGAGTACGTAGGGCTCGGCCCGCTAATTACGTATCCCTACGTATATCAAGCAGCGCCATCCGGGAGCAAAATATATATGGAACGAGTGCCTGGATCACGGTCACGGCCAGACACAAACAAAACAGGGTACATCAAAGTCGTTCCACACGGATGATCGAATGAAATCATTTTCCCTTCCCACCAGGCTCTTTCTGTCCTTGATCTGCATCATCGGCACGGGAGTCCTTTTTTTACGAATTGGTGATGTCAAATTTGAGGATTCGAGGCTGCTGGTCGTCCTTTGTGCCCTGGCCTCCCTGGCGCTTGTATTGAAAGTGAAGGGCGCCCACAAGCGCTCCTATTACACCTTCAGTTATGTGATCTACGGTTTTGCATTCGCCGCGCTGGGAGCCTTCGATGCCATTCTTGTGCTTCTGGTTTCGCATATCGTGGAATGGATCTGGTACAGCACCCGCTGGACCAACCAGGTGTACAAAGTGAGCGCCTATCTGGTGACGATGGGGGCGGCGGCCTGGGTCTATTTTGAGATCCAGCAGGCCGGCTTTCTGCCTTTTGGCCGGGATGTGATCGGGATCGCCGTGGCGATGGGGATCTTCACCCTGCTGAACCACTTCATGATGGGAACGTACCTCTGGCTGCGGCGTGATGAGAACTTTAGAAAATCCGGGGTATTTGCGCCCTTCCCCCTGGTCCTGGACGTTTCCCTGCTTTATCTGGGCGCGACCCTGTCCATTGTCTGGGAATCGAACCCGTATGCGATCGTTCTGTTTATTTTCCCGGCCTACCTGCTGTATGGCGCCCTGCGAGTCCCGGCCCTGGAGCGAATGACCGAGCTCGACGCCAAGACCGGTCTTTTCAACCATACCTACTTCAGGAAACAGCTGGACAGCGAGCTGGCGCGGTCCAACCGCTTCGACCGCCCGCTGGCCGTCATCATCGCCGACCTGGACCTGCTGCGCAACATCAACAACACCTACGGCCACCTGGCCGGCGACGAAGTGCTGATCGGCGTGGCAAACGCGATGAAGCGCTCGGTGCGGGAATATGATGTGGTCTCACGGTTTGGGGGCGAGGAATTTGCCATCCTGATGCCGGAGACGACCCTGGCCCAGGCGTATGACAAAGCGGAATTCTTCCGCAAAACGATCGAGGAGATGGAGTTTACTGTCCTGACCAGCCAGACGCCCATCCGGGCCACGATGAGCTTCGGCGTCGCCCAGCGTGAGAACTCCCACCAGACCTCGACCGAGATCGTCCACAACGCCGACCTGGCAGTCTATAATTCCAAGCTCAGCGGCAGGAACCGGACCTTTGCCCATACCAGCGAGACGCATTTCGACCTCCCGGCGATGCGGACCGACTACGCCGGTGAGTTAACCGGCCTCGATGCAAATGCGCCCGGCGCCTGCAAGTTTGAGGCCTACATGCCGACCATGTTCCAATGACCGGTTTTGGAACAGAAATGCCAGGCACATAGCCTGACCTACCGTAAACTGATGCGAGGGGCCTAATAATACGATTGCATGCCAAGCTCGACGGGGAAGGAAACGGCCAGCGGCACCACCACAAAGAATAATTGCTCGTCCTTCTTGGAAACCTTTTCCCCCGTGACCGGATCCTTGACTTCATTGAAGTCCCACCAGCGGTTCAGGAAGGTGCCGATCTTGATGATCCGGTTTTGATCGACGTAGTCCTTGTAGGGATCCACGACGATCAATTCATCCCTGGGCTTGTCGATGTGGGAGACGATGCTGTAGTGCCCGTAATCCTCGTCGTCATCATCCATGTCCTCGAACAGGCCCTGCCATTCCACGCCCACCGGGTACTTGGCCTCCTCCAGGACATAGATCAGGTCGTCCAGGCTGGCTTTTTCCTTGTACCAGAGCCTGGCGATCGGCACAAGCTGCTGCACCGCTTTGGCGAGCTGATCCACGCGCGTGCCATGGGTTTCGATGGTCTGCGTTGCCCCGGCCGCCTCGGTGATCTCCTGCTGGGAGAGATTGACGCCGATGTTCTCCAGCAGCATTTCCAGCACGGCGGGTCCGCAGTGATTCTCGGTGATCTGCTGGATCCATCGTAGACGGCTAAATTTCCTTGGGTCGCTCGGGAGACTGGACATGTTTACTCAGCAGGCTGGATAAAATATCGGCGAACTCGATCCCGTGCAATCCCATCACCTGGGTCATCGGCTGGTCGCCGGGCCCCAGGGCAGTGTTGGGGTTGGCGTCGATGAAATACGGGGTCAGGGTCTCTTTATCCACGCGGATGTCGAACTTGGCATAGTCCGAAAAGCGGAGCACGTCGAAGGCTTTGGAACACAGCTCGGTCACCTTTTTCCCCAGCTCCTCCTCGACAAACTGGAACTTGGCGGCGTTGGGATTGTCGTAGCTTTCGATGCTGGTAAAGCCATACTTTCCATCCGGCTTCACTTTGTATTTCTTCTCGGCCAGCAGCACATGGCGCGTCTTGCCGTCGTCGAAAACGACCGCCGTGATCTCCGGTCCATCGATGAACTTTTCGATCAGGATCGGGATCCGGTAATCCGTCGACAGCTCCTCCACCTTCTTTTGGATCTGGGCCACCGTCTCCTTGACGGCCTTATTGTCGATGCCCATGCTGCCGCCGCTCTCGTTCAGCTTGGCAATGTACGGCGGATCGAAGGACGGAGGGGTATTGGAGCGCAGGTCCTTGACGAACTTGTATTCGGGCGTTGGGATCTGGTTCATCTCCAGCAGCTCCTTGAACAGGTGACGGTTGCTGCCGATCACCATGCCGGTGACGCCGCAGCCGGTATAGGGGATGTTCGCGTACTCCAGAAAGGCCGGGATCGTGCTGGCCAGCTTGTCCTTGCCCCGCACGGTGTCCACCAGGTTGACGATCACATCCGGGCGGTCGATCAGGAGGTTGGTCAGCAGGTATTGGTCGGCGGGGTAGCCTTTGGGTTCCAGTCCCAGCTTCCGGATCTCTTCCATCACTTCCTGGGCGCGTCCCTCCACTTCCTTTTCGGCGATGTAGGCATCCTCGGTCGGGAAGAACTCCCGTTCCACATAGGAGTAGGCGACGGCCACGAGCTTGATCTTTTTCAGCACATCGTTATCGATGTTCAGTTTTGTTTTTACAGTTGCCATGTTCACATCCATTCGTTAAAGATAGGCAGAATGTGGGGTAAACCGATATCTGCCACTGCGCTGATTAACGTGAGAGGAAGTGAAGAGTTACGTGTAGCAACCCCCTGTCAGGTGGGGAACCACCTGCCTTATTCCATTGGACCCCCGCAGGGAATGTTTTTTTATTCCTGGGGGATCCTTTCCGCCATATTGAGAAATACATCGACAACTTTGGGATCGAAATAGCTGCCGGACTGCTCGCGGATGTAGTCCAATGCCTGTTCACGGGGCCAGCCCTTGCGGTAGGGACGATCCGAGGTCAGCGCGTCGTAGACATCTGCGATGGCGAAGATGCGTGCCGCCAGGGGGATCTCCTCGCCTTTCAGGCCGCGCGGGTAGCCCGTGCCGTTCCACCTTTCGTGATGGCAGTAGGGAATATCCAGGGCGTCCTTCAGGTAGGAGATCTTCGAGAGCAGGTTGCGGGCATAGACGGCGTGCATGCGCATGTGCTGCCACTCCTCCTCGTTGAGCTTGTCGGGTTTCAGCAGGATGTTATCCGGGACGCCCATTTTCCCGATATCGTGCAGCAGCGCCCCCCGGCGGATGTGGACCAGTTCGGTAGCCTGGATGCCCATGGTCTCTGCCAGCTCCATGGTCATGCGGGTCACTCTTTGCGTATGGCCCTCGGTCTCCCGGTCGCGCAGGTCGAGCGCCGCCGACCAGCCTTCCAGGGTCGCTTCATAGGCCAGCATCAGCTCCGAGTTGCTGCGCTGCAGATCCTTGAACAGGGTGGCATTGTCCACTGCGATGGCGATCTGGCCGGTCAGCACCTCCAGGAAATCGAGCCAGTCCTGGTCGAAATGAAGGGGGGTGCGGTGGAAGATCTCAAGCACGCCTCTCACTTTGCCTTTTGCCACCAGCGGGGCACCGATATAGCTGACAAAGTTTTCCCCCTCCAGCATGGACAGGCGCGTGAACCGGCCGTCCTGCTCGAGGTCGGGGATGTAGATCAGGTGCTGTTCCAGGGCGACGCGTCCGGCATAGCCATCCCCAATGCGCTGCTTGGCGCGTTCATTGATCTTGTGGCGGAAGCCGCGGCCGGCCGCATAGGTCAGTGTGGTGAAGGCGCCATCCAGCAGCAGCACATCGACGGCATCCACGCCCAGCTGGTCGGCGATCTGGTCCATGGAGACGGTCAGCGTCAGGCCCAGGTCAAAGCTCGACAGAACGGCCAGGTCGATCTTGCGCAGGGCGTTGATCCGGGCCATCTGTTTTGCGGTCTCCAGCTCGGCGTACTTGCGCCCGGTGATATCCATGGACAGGATGAAGAGCCCATCGGGCACCGGCTGAATGTTCAGCTCGAACCAGCCGGCCGTGCCATCCGGGTATTCGAACCTGTTTTCCAGCTGCCGGGGGGTTCGCTCCTCCATGCAGCCCTTCAATTGGAAAAACAGCTCGGTATTTTCAATGCCGGGATAGACTTCCATCATGGTCCGGTTGAGCAGTTGACCCGGAGTGCTCCGGCCGTGCCGGGCAGCCATTTCGTTGATGTAGATATATCGCCAGTCAAAATCGATGATCTGGCAGCCTTCCAGGAGACTATCCAGGGTCTGGCGGTAGAACTGCTCTGTCAGGGGACTGGAATCCGAGCGGGGGTTTTCTCTCATATTTATTCTATTTTCGCGTGAATAAGGTGTACGGCCCGCCTGTGGAAAAGTACCGATAATCATGCTCCAGCGTCCACAGGCATGTATAATAATTGTATGCCAATTGGACAATTTTGGTAAGATTTAGAACAAGCCGGAAAGGTTTCAGGGGATTTCGTATTCGGCATCCCGAAACTGCAGGAAGCGTTTACAATACCCGGACGACCCAATTCCTTTCCCCGGGAGAGATCATGGCAAAATTAATTCCAGCTGCAGAACGTATTGTCCGTGCCCGCAATCTCATCCAGCAGGCACGCGATCTGCCGGTCCCGCAGGGTGGCCTGGGCAGGAGTGACTTTTCCTATATCGCCGGCGTCAAGGATCTGCTGCGCCAGGCGCGCGACCTGGTCAAGTTCATCCCGCAGACGGCCGGCGTCTCGGCGGAGATGAAGGAGGAGGTCAAACAGATCTACGAGGAGATCGAACAGGCAGACAGGGAGATCCTGTACGGTTAAAGCAAAAAGCGGACAGGCGATCCCGTCCGCTCCCTGGTTCTGATATTCAGACGGTCAGGCGATTACCATCTACCCCGGCTGACACCTCGTACAATCAGCAGCAGCACGATCGCTCCGATAAAAGCAGTGATGATGGTTCCGATGATGCCACCACCAATGGCAATCCCCAGCGCACTGAACAGCCAGCCGCCAATAAAAGCACCCAGGATGCCGATCAGGATCGCAGTCCCGAGACCGCTCCTCCTGGGGCCACCGACCATCGCTTCGGCCAGAATGCCAGCAATGGCGCCGATCACGATCCAAATTAAGACGGTTTGCAGACTCATAAGATGTTCCTTTCTCCTTTATTTATAAATGATCACCTGGTTTTCAGCCTCTCCCGGTAAGGGCAATGCCCGGGATCAGGGTATATGCGGGAATGCGCCGCAACTCGGAATCTTTTCAGGTGTGTCTCGAGTGTATAACGAGTAAACAGCCTGTGTGCTACGAGCTGCTCTCCTTTCCCAGCGGACGCATGGTTCGGCAACCTCATGTTGTGTACAACTCTTATCGTTATTTATCCAAGGAGGCCAATGAACGCAATTGATGTTTCACATCTTCGCCGGACGTTCACGTCCAGCATCGGTGTGATCAAACGGTCTGCCAGGGAGATCGTCGCCGTCGACGATGTCTCCTTTGATATCCAGGAGGGGGAATTGTTCGGCCTGCTGGGCCCCAACGGGGCCGGCAAGACCACCACCACAAAGATGCTCACCACGCTTCTGATCCCGACGGGAGGGACCGCCACCGTTAAAGGGTTCGATGTCGTCAAGGAGGCGGACCAGGTTCGCAGGCGGATCGGCTTTATCTTTGGCGGCGAGCGCGGGCTGTACTGGCGTCTCTCGGGGATCGACAATCTGCGCTATTTCGCCAGCCTGTATAACGTGGCCCCGGATGTCACCAAGAAACGAATCGAATACCTGCTGGACATGGTCGGCCTGAAGGGGCGCGGCGACGAAAAGGTGCAGGGATATTCGCGCGGCATGAAACAGCGCCTGCACGTCGCCCGGACCCTGCTCCACAATCCCGATATCCTTTTCCTGGACGAGCCCACGCTCGGGCTGGACCCGGTGGGGGCGCGTGAATTCCGGCAGGTAATCCTGCAGCTCCAGTCGGAGAAGAAGACCATCCTGCTGACCACCCATTACATGTTCGAAGCCGACGCACTGTGCGACAGGATCGCCATCATCAACCACGGGCGCATCATCGCCCTCGATACGCCGGGTGGATTGAAATCGCGGGTGCTGGACATGAATGTGGTCGAGGTCGAGATCTTTGGCATTCCCGATGCCACCCTGGAGAAGCTGCGCGGCCTGCCTTTCGTGGACGCGCTGTCGGTGGAAGATTATGACCAGAAGCAGATGCTCCTCATCCAGACGGCGCGCGGGGCGGAGGCGGTGCCCGACATCCTCAGCGCCATCGACGGCCAGCGGGTGGGACGCGTGGTCGTCCGCGAGCCGACCCTGGAGGACGCCTATGTCCGCCTGGTGGGAGGCAGCGCATGAACATCAAAGTCCTGATCCATTACTGGCGGACCATCCTGGTCGTGGCCGAGATGACCATGCGCCAGCAGCTGACGGACGGCTTCATCCTCTTCACCGTGCTCTTCCAGCCGATCATCATCGCCGTGCTGGGGCTGTTCATGCTGCAGGGCAAGGGCGCGGACGCGGCCATGTTTGTTGTGGTCGGCAGTGGACTGACCGGTCTGTGGTCGAGCCTGCTCTTCATCTCGGGCAACAGCATCAATTCCGAGCGCTGGTCCGGCACACTCGAGGCGCTGGCCGCCATCCCGACGCCTTTTGAAGTGGTGGTGTTCGGCAAGAACCTGGCCAATGTCACCCAGTCGCTGGTCTCGATGGTGGTTGGTTATTTGATCGCGGCCTATGCGTTTGGTTATTCTCTTTACGTGCAGCAGCCGGGACCATTCCTTG
>JBLMZU010000069.1:0-7716 GCA_050258995.1 Bacteroidota bacterium | reverse complement strand
ACTCTCCTGACCCGTCGAATTTGCAGGCTGGCAGGTGAAACGAGTTCGACCATTCAGTTGCTCGGTTTGTGCAAGAATCCCATCCATGAACTGACCTTGCGCAGAGAACTTGCAACTGTATCTGCACTGATCCGGGATGCCAAAGTATATGTGGAAGCAAAGGTGGAAGTAGGTTCCGATTGGCTTGCGATCATCAAGCAAAACTATCAGGAAGGCGACATGATTGTTTGCATTTCGGACCAACCGGTCGGAATACGTCAGAGACCCTTGAGTTACATGCTCGAATCTCAACTTAAGGCCCCGATCTATATTCTTGCGGAGACGAAATCAATCCAATCTCAACCCAGTTTCGTCTCTCGAATTATCGCCTGGTCTGGATGCATTGCAATCCTGATCGGATTTTTTATCCTGCAGGCGCAGCTCGTCCAGCTTCCCAATGACTGGTTCCAAACAGTATTGTTCATATTACTGCTTATCCCGGAACTGGGTTTGATTTTATTGTGGAATTCCTTGTTCTAAGCACCCTCATTGAAAAGGTAAAGAATGTTAGAAACCAACCCAAAATTCCTGGCGGAACGGCTCACAGAGGACTACCAACGCCAACAAGCCTTGTTTTCCGCCCAACCTGCGATCGTCCAGCGTTATCTCGAGACGCAGGGCAAACAGATCGCCCAGGCCGTCGTGGACGGTGCGACACAGATCAGCTTTTCGCTGCCTGACCGCGTGGTCTGCACGATCGAAAATGTGGACCAGCCTGCGCTGGTGACGATCCCTCATAATCAGCGGACCCGCTCGGCCGGCAGCTTTATCAATCGCTTCCGCAAAGTCGAACTTTTCAAGGAAATGCGCCATGCATTCAGTGAGCTGGAGCAGTCTCCCGACCGGGCCATCTCGGTCGCGGCCGGGCTGCTGCGGCACGCCACGGTCACATACATGGTTTATCAAATGCTCCCGGCCGGGCGGGATGTCTGCTACCGGCCGGCGGATGAGGATGAGACCATCCCGACGATCCCGGAGGAAAGTGGACTGGAACCCAGCTCGGCGATCACCGCTTCGACGGACGCCATCGCCGAGGAAGGCGCGAACGAAGAAGGGCGCGGCGCCCTGTTGGTCCCGTTCGTTCCGTATGCGCGCCGCTTTTTCCTGCCGCAGTGGGTGGCTTTTGATGAAGACGGCAGCCTGATCGCCAAGTCCGTGGAGGAGGCCCAGGCCCACATCAAATCGATGCAGCGGTTTATGGAAGTGCTCTTCCTGGCCGTTGCCCTGGCTCCTTATATTTCTGTAGACGACGAATATGGCAAGAAGCGCTACGGCATGCTGGGGCAGCTGGTCAACCAGGGTCGTGCCCTGACGATTTACCAGGTGAAGGAAATCATTGCCCGCATCAAGCAGCGCGTTGCAGCCGGCAGTCTGAACCGCGGTCTGCGACTCAGCCTGCCCTATTTCGACGACCAGGAATTGAAGATCGGCATCTCGGATATCGAAGTCATTCCCTCGGGACGAATCATGTTCGTGCCTGCCTTTGTCGTGCGCGCCGTCCGGCAGGAGGAAGTCAAGGTCAGCCAGGACACGCGCTACAACCCATCCACTCGTAAACATATTCTTCATTTGCTTGATCTGCTTGAGCAGGCATTTGAATCTGAAAAGTAACAGGCCATCCCATGTTTTTCTCCATCGCACTCTTAATCGTAATTGTGTTCGTCTCCTTCCGCCTGGCTCCGCGCGAAAAGGAGGCAGACGCGCACGTCCACGGCGCGGGGCAGATCGGTCTGCTGGCCGCACTGGCGCTCTTCGGCGTTGACTACTTCACCTCCTATTTCTATGCCACCGGCGAAATGATGAGCGCTCTGCATCCGTATGGCCTGCAAAAGTATGCGTTCATCGCCGTAGTGGTGATTGCCTTTGCGAATATTGTTTTCGGCGTGCTATATATGTATTCGCTGGGAGTGTTCAATGAAGGGGGGGGCTCCTATACGGCTGCCATGCGGTACCTCACGCCAGGACTGAGTCTGGTTGTGGCGGTGGTGTTGATCCAGGATTACATCTTTACCATTGTGGTTTCCACCCTTTCGGGTGTGGATCAACTGCTCTCGGTCACGAACTCCTACAATACCATCTGGATCATCCGGTTCGCACTCGGCGCAGGGCTGGCAGCCATTACCTGGTACCTGACCATTCGCGGGCGCGGCGAATCTTCACGCGTGGTCTTTAGCCTGCTGAGTGTCTTCGTTTTACTCAGCGTCGTGCTGGGAATTGGTTTATTTCTTGCGAAGGGTCATGGTGTTCCGGCGCAGCCCTATACCGAGCCGGTGACCACACCCTCGTTATGGCAGGCCGCCTATCACATGCTGACCGCTTCGATGAAGGGTTTGGTGGCCCTCTCCGGTCTGGAGGCCATGTCCAATGGCATCCAGTTTGTCATCAATGAAGATGCAGGGGTTATCAAGTGGGGCAAGCAGCATCTGCCCAAACTGAATGGTTTGTGGCTCTTCTACAGCGGCAAGTCCGGCATCGGCCGCATGGTGCAGACTTCCTTCCTTTTCTACGGTGGTCTGACCACAGCCTTCCTGGCCTACTTCGCCTTTCACTTCAATGTGTTTGATGGCACCCTGGGTCGCTCCCTTGTAGGCAACCTGGCTTTTATCGGCTTCAGCCAGATCCCCGGCGGTAATATTCTGTATTGGAGCTACCAGATCCTGGCCGTTGCCCTGTTGGCCGCCGCTTCGATGACCGCCTTCCAGGACCTGCAGGCAACCGCCTGGCGCGATGTGGCCATTGGCGAAATCCCGGAAATTGTCGTATACCGTAACCCGCAGGGCACCTTCACCCGCTCTGTGACGGCTGGTTTTATCGTGGCTGTAATCATTCAATTACTGGTTAAAGGCAATACAAGTGCGGCAGTTCCTTATTACGGCATTGGTGTCTTCATGCCGATCATGGTCATGGGTTTTGCCATCCGCAAGCATATCCGGCTGACTGCCACGGGCGCGGCACGCGCCTGGGGAAGTTTCGGAGCAGGCTTTGCGGCCGTGCTCTCCGGCCTGGTATTTATCGGTCAGATCGCCGGCAAGTGGAGCGAGGGCGGCTGGGTGGTGCTGATCACTTTCAGCATCCTGGTATTGGCGGCGAACCTGCTGCTGATCTCCCCGATCGGCGTCCGCGATCCCAAGGCCATCCATCGCATCGTGCGCGAAAAAGCGCGTGTCCAGGGCTCCATGGCATCGATCGTCGAGTGGCAGTCGCTGAAAATGCAGGAATATCGATACTCGGTATTGCTGGCAGTGACCCACGCCATGGAGATGTTCGGCGTGCGGCGCCCACTGCGCTTTGAAACTCCAATTGTGGCAGGCGATTATGACCACGCCGTGCACAGTGACCATCCTGAGGCACCTTCCCTGCTGGAGCAATATCTGCCGCAGCCCGAACCGAAGCTGGGAGGCGCCCCCAAGGAAACGGCGCCCGCCCCGAAGGATTTGTAAATTCTTTTGAGAGAGGCCGGGTTTGCAGCCAGTGAACCCGCCCTTTTCTCCAACCTTCTTCATCATGTCCACTCCCATTTTCAGCTTGCGCGTACCTGAAGTCTTCGAAGCGCTTGAAACGTCTGCCAGCGGGTTGACCCAGGCGGAGGCTGAAACGCGTCTCGCTCTTTACGGGCAAAACATCCTCTCGCAGCAGAAAAAGGAGCTGGTCTGGGAGAAGCTTGTCCGTGAGCTGATCCGTCCATCTGCGCTCGTGCTTCTTGTGGTCGGATTGATCGCCCTGGTGGCACTGGATGGAATCCTGGCTCTGATCATCTGGAGCATCATCTTTGTCAACACCGGGTTCTCATTCTGGCGTGAGTACCGCGCCGAACAGGCCATTGAAAAATTGCGCGCCATCCTGCCTTCATTTGCACACGTCATGCGGGACGGCGCGGAAAGTTATATCCCTTCGAGTGCGCTTGTCCCCGGCGATGTATTGATCCTGGCCGAAGGAGATAACATCGCGGCCGATGCGCGTGTGACCGAGGAATACGGCCTGCGGACGAACAATGCGACGTTGACGGGCGAAGCAATCCCCTCCCGGAAGACGGCCGATGCCTCCCACCAGCCGGGGATTAGTGAGTTGGACCGTCCCAATCTGATCTTTGCCGGGGCCTCGGTCGCCTCTGGAACGGGCCGTGCCGTGGTCATCGCGACCGGCATGTCCACCCAGTTTGGTCGCATCGCCCATCTGACCCAATCCATTACCGAGGAACCCACACCCTTCCAAAAGGAGCTTCAACATCTCAGCAGGTTCACTGCCTGGGTCGCGGCGGGGATTGGGGTCGTGGTGGCAGTGGTCGGGTATTTTTCCCTGGGATTCGCTCTCAAGGAAATCATTCTGCTGTCGCTGGGCATTGTGATCGCCATCATCCCCGAAGGATTGGTGGCTACACTGACCCTTTCCCTGGCGGCGGCTGTACAAAGACTTGCGCAGCGCGGCGTGCTGACGAAGAAACTCTCTACGGTGGAGAAGCTTGGACAGGTCTCCATCATCTGCACCGACAAGAGCGGCACGCTGACACAGAATCAAATGACGGTGCGGGATATCTGGGTGGCGGGACACCGCGTCAAAGTCACAGGCGTGGGATATGAGCCGGTCGGGAATTTTGTGCCCAATCCAACAGGCAGGGCCTGGGAAAAGGATCTCTTAAGCCTGCTTGAAGTTGCCTGCTCTTGTAACAATTCCCGTCTTAACCCGCCGTCGATGGAGCATCCGGGCTGGACGAGCCTGGGTGATCAGACCGAGGCAGCGCTCAAAGTGGCGGCCATGAAGGATGGCATTCTCGAAGAGGCTCTGAATAGAATCCTGCCCCGTGTTCATGAGCTCCCCTTCGATGCCCGACGTAAACGGATGACCACCATTCACCGGGAAGTAAATCAGGACATCGCCTTTATCAAAGGCGCGCCGCGCGAAGTCCTGCAGCTTTGCACAAAAATATTAAAGTATGGCCAGGTGATTCCCCTGACGCAGCCAATGCGGGCGGAGATCCTGGCGGCCAACGACGAATATGCGCGCGGTGCGTTGCGAGTTCTGGCCCTGGCGCGGCGTGATTTGCCTGCGCGCTCCGGCGCGTACACCAGCAGTGGTGTGGAACAGGATTTGACATTCCTCGGCCTGATGGCCATGATGGACCCGCCCCGGCCGCAGGTGGAGAAAGCCGTTCAGATTTGCCGCGAAGCCAACATCCGCATCGTGATGATCACGGGCGATTACGGTCTGACGGCCGAGTCGCTGGCCCGCCGCGTAGGGATGCTGACCACGAAGAATTCCATCATCCTGACCGGCGCCGAGCTGGATGAACTGTCCGATGTTGCCCTGCAGGAGCTTCTCGACAAGGAAGTGCTGTTTGCCCGCATGGCGCCTGAACACAAGCTCAGGCTGGTCTCCGCCTTCCAGGCGCGTGGCGATGTGGTGGCCGTCACCGGCGATGGGGTGAACGACGCCCCTGCCCTGCGAAAGGCGGACGTGGGCATCTCCATGGGCTTGATCGGCACAGATGTGGCCAAGGAAGCGGCCGACATTATCCTGACCCAGGATGACTTCGGCGCGATCACTGCCGCCATCGAAGAGGGACGCGGCATCTATGACAACATCCGCAAGTTCATCACCTATATTTTCTCCAGCAATATTCCTGAAATCATGCCGTTCATTGCGAAAGCCAGCTTTCCGTTGATCCCTCTCGCCCTGATCGTGCGCCAGATCCTGGCCATCGATCTCGGCACCGACATGTTCCCGGCGCTTGCCCTGGGCATGGAGCGGCCCGAGCCGGATGTCATGAAGCATCCACCCCGTCCACGCACACAGCCGCTGCTCGACCGCAGCCTGCTGTGGCGGGCCTTCTGGCTGGGCATGATCGAGGCAAGCTTATGCTTCGCCGAATTCGTGGCTGTGTTTCTGTTTGCAGGGCACGTCCACAGGATCGGGTTGCCGTTTCTGGCGCCTCTATCTGGGCTGGCAAGCTTCAAGTTTTCGCTTACGTTTGAACAAACGGCCGTTCTGGCATCCACGGTCTATTTTGCAGGTCTTGTCACCTCCCAGGTGGGAAATGTGCTGGCCTGCCGCTCGGACCGTTCCCGCAGCTCCAGCATCGGATGGCTGAGCAATAAATATCTATGGATCGGGATCCTGATCGAGATTGCAGGCATCCTTGCCATCATTTACATCCCCTTCCTTGCGGATCTTTTCCGAGTGGTCCCTCTACCCGCCAGAATGTGGATACTGCTTGGAATGAATGCGCCTGTGTTATATTCGATGGAGTGGATACGCAAGGCCATTGTGCGGAAAATCAAGCACCTGCCTAGTGGAACGCCTTCGGTTCTTTCCGTTCAGGAGGTCAGTAGATGAAAATTATTGTCATGGGTTGTGGCCGGGTTGGCTCGCAGGTCAGCCTGCTTCTGGCCCGGCAGGGACATGATGTCACGGTCATCGATCACGATGACAACTCGCTTGCCCGCCTGGGACAGGACTTCAAGGGGCGGGTTGTGCATGGGTTGGGCTTTGACCGGAATGTCCTGATCGATGCCGGCGTGGAGACGGCCGAGGGGTTTATCGCGGCCAGCTCGTCAGATAATGCCAATATCGTGGCGGCCCGCACCGCCCGTAATATCTTCCGCGTTCCCCGCGTCGTGGCGCGCCTGTATGACCCCGTGCGGGCGGAGGTATACCAGCGGCTGGGGCTGGCCACCATCTCGAGTACCCAGTGGGGGGCGGAGAGAATCGTCGAGGTGATCACGCATACCGACCTGGATGTCCTGCAGGTGTTTGGCGATGGCGGCACCACGATGGTACGCATCGAAGTGCCCTCCCGCCTGATCGGCTACCGTGTCTCGCAAATGAACATCCCGGGTGAGGTTTTGGTTACCGCCATTACCCGCGACGACCACACCTTCATCCCTGTCACCGGGACTGAGTTTCAGGAGGGGGATGTGCTCTATCTGACGGTGATCCCTTCAGCCATGATTCGGCTGGAAGAGATGCTAGGGATGGAAAGGATTTAGCATATGTTTGTGATTGTTGTCGGTGGCGGAAATACAGGATCGCAGCTGGCAAAATTCCTGTTGGATGCCGGTCATCGTGTCCGAGTGATCGATGAGCGGCCGATTGTGCTTGAAAAACTGGGAAACGAAATACCCACGGAATTTATCGTCAGCGGGGATGGAAGCTCTCCGACTATACTCGAAAAGGCGGAAATTCAAAAAGCACAGGTGCTTGCGGCGGTTACCGGCTCGGATGAGACCAACCTGGTGATCACGTCACTGGGAAAGTTCGAATTTAACGTGCCGCGTGTAATTGCCCGGATCAACAATTCCAAGAATGCCTGGCTCTTCACCACTGAAATGGGCGTGGACGTAGCGCTGAACCAGGCCGAGATCCTTGCCAGGCTGACCGCCGAGGAAATGTCGATCGGCGATATGATGACCATGTTAAAGATCCGGCGTGGCAAGTTTTCGCTGGTGGAGGAAAAGATCGCCCCACATGCCCTGGCGATCGGCAGGGCGCTGAAAGACCTGCCGCTGCCGGCCAATTGCGTGATCTCCGGGATCATCCGCAAAGGCGAGATCGTCATGCCGCGCGGGGTGACGGTTCTGGAGGAGGCAGATGAGATCTTTGCCCTGGTGGATGATTCATCACGGGAGCAACTGGCGAAGTTGTTGGGACGGCCCTAGCCGGATCTCACAAGCGAACGATTCG
>JBLMZU010000068.1:0-3906 GCA_050258995.1 Bacteroidota bacterium | reverse complement strand
CGTTGGGGGTATGACAAGACCACCATTGATGACATTGCCAAGAAAGCAGGGGTCGCGAAAGGCACGATCTACCTTCATTGGAAAACTCGCGAGGAGTTGTTTGATGCATTGATGCGGCGTGAAGCGGCAGCACTATCTACCGATTATCGGCAGCGAATCGTTTCAGATCCAAAAGGTGCCACATTGCTTGGCATTTACAGAAATGCCGCCCTCGCTCTGATCCAGCGCCCGCTTTTAAAAGCATTCCTGCTGCGAGAGCGCGACATCATCGGAAAGATGGCTCATGTCGAACAGCAAAGCCCTGAATATGGAGAAAGACTTTCAGGCTTTGAAATCTACCTGGGGTTTTTAAGCGACCATGGTTTGTTGCGATCCGACATCAACGCCAGGACCCAGGTGTACATTGTCACGGCCATCTTTATGGGGTTTTTCCTGATCGAACCACTAGTGCCAACTGAACTCAGACTTTCGGATGACGAAATGGCAGAGATGATCGGGGAAGCGATCCACCGAACATTGGAATCAGGACGACGGATTGGCGAGAAAGAAATGAAAACTGTATCAACTGCTTTCCTTACTTATCTTGACAAAATCAATGCACACACAAAGTAGGAATTCCAGTCCGAGTTGGACTGACGAGATTCATGTTTAGGAGTCCAAATGGAAAAGAAAACCGCTATTTCAATCACTGGATTGGTGAAAACTTTTGGCCGCGTCACCGCCCTGGAGGGTTTGGACCTGAACGTCCAAACGGGTGAAGTACATGGTTTTCTTGGTCCAAATGGTGCGGGCAAAACTACCACGCTCCGGATTCTATTGGGACTGTTGCGCGCAGATCGCGGGCAGGTGCTACTTCTGGGTGGAGACCCCTGGAAAGACGCTGTAGAGCTACATCGCCGGCTCGCCTATGTACCGGGCGATGTCAACCTCTGGCCCGAGCTGACCGGTGGAGAAGTGATCGATTTATTGGGCCGGCTGCGGGGTGGAATTAAGGTCAGCCGCAGAACCGCTTACCTGGAACGTTTTGATCTTGACCCAAGTAAGAAGACCCGGACGTATTCCAAAGGGAACCGGCAGAAAGTAGCCCTCATTTCGGCCCTGGCTTCAGATGTGGAACTATTAGTTTTGGATGAGCCAACCTCTGGATTAGACCCATTGATGGAAGTGGTATTCCGCCAGTGCATTGAGGAAGAGCGCCGCGCGGGGCGTACGGTTTTCCTCTCCAGCCACATCCTGGCAGAAGTGGAAGCCCTATGTGATCGGGTGAGTATCATCCGCAAAGGTCGTGTGGTTGAAAGCGGAACCCTCTCTGAACTTCGTCACTTGACCCGTACCACGCTTACCGCCAATGTGGATCATCCTCCCCAAGGGCTGGCAAACATTCCAGGTATTTACAACGTGCAGATTGATGGGGGACGCGTTAGTTGTGAGGTCGATGGCAATGCTTTGAGTGATGTTCTGGGCCAACTCTCGGCCGCTGGGGTGAATAACCTGGTGAGCCAGCCTCCGACATTGGAAGAATTGTTCATGCGCCATTATCAGGCTGAGGTTTGATTATGGGATCTTTCACTGGAACCGCCACTCTGATTCGGTTAATTTTGCGGCGTGACCGGATCGCTTTATTGATCTGGATCTTTTTATTAGCTTTTCTACCCATCGGATTTGCAACCAGTTATCGCGGTCTCTACCCCACCGAAGCCATGCGTCAGGCATTTGCTAACGAGACCAATGCAAGTTCCGAAGTCGCGCTGCTGGGTCGGGTGACTTCTTCTTCACTGGGTGGACTAACAGCCTGGCGCTGGAGCACTGCCGCGGCAATTCTCCTCGGCGCATTTGGATTAATCACGGTGATTCGGCATACGCGTGTGGAAGAGGAGAGCGGACGGCGAGAACTGGTCGAATCTGCCGTCATCGGACGGTATGCATCCTTATCTGCGGCCCTTATCGTCACCTTTGCTGCCGATTTATTAATCGGCGCGCTTGCGGCGGTTGGATTGATTTCCCTGGGTATCCCCATGATCGGTTCGATTGCGTTGGGATTATCAGCTGCTGCGATTGGATGGTTGTTTGCCAGTATGGCCGCGGTGGCCGCCCAGCTCACGCAAAATGCGGGAGCCGCGCGGGGATTGGTGGGATGGGGATTGGGTTTGTTGTATCTTATTCGTGTGATTGGAGATTCGGGAGTTCCCTGGTTAAGCTGGCTCTCCCCATTGGGCTGGATGCGTTTTGTTAATCCGTTTGCGATAGAACGGTGGTGGGTCTTTGGCCTGTTCTTCATCGCAATCATTGGTCTCCTCGTACTGGCATACCGGCTTTCCACCAACCGTGACCTGGACGCCGGATTTCTGCCCGAACGCAGTGGCCCTGTAGTCGCCGCAGCAAGCCTGAAGAGCCCAGTTGCCCTCGCGTGGCGTTTGCAGCGCTCGATGCTGTCGGCCTGGGTACTTGGATTTGCCCTCGTTGGCACCGTTTTTGGCTATGTTGCCAAATCGGGTTCAGACCAACTCATGGCATCTGAAGGGGTAAAAGCCTACTTCGAACAATTCGGCAACGGCAGCGGTCCGAGTGATGGTTTCTTTACCCTGGCGCTCATGATTTTAGTAGAGCTGGTCGCAGTCAATGCGCTTCTTGCAGCGCTCCGGCTTCGTGGTGAGGAGGCAGCCCAAAGGGTGGATCCCTTGTTGGCGGGGCCTGTCAAAAGGCTGCGGTGGGCCACCAGTCATCTCTTCTTTGCTTTTACTGGTCCGGTGGCGATCCTGGCAGCCTTTGGCTTGACCGCTGGACTCACATATGGGCTAAGCGTTGGACAATCCACAAGTCAGCTTCTTCGTGTTCTGGCAGCGGCTTTAGCCTATGCACCTGCCATGTGGGTTGTCGCTGGGATTGCTACAGCTCAATTTGGCCTGGCGCCTCGCTGGACTGCGCTGAGTTGGGCAACCATTGTGGTGATGATCTTCATTGATCTGGGTGGAGAATTTCGGTTCTTAGATCAAGCGATCCTGAATATTTCCCCCTTGACCCATATACCAAGAGTTTTACTAGGACAAGGAAATCCTATTGCCTTGATTGGATTAACAATGGTTGCTTTACTTTTCGTGTTTAGTGGAATGGTTGGGTTCAAGAATAGGGATGTGGGATAAACTTATCAAAACAAGATTTGCTTGACCTAGAACATCTGTTCCACTATAATCCCTTCCGTATGTCTATCTGGGATCGCTTTTTGCACTGGATAGGCTTGCGCCCTACACCCGGCCCTCGAACTTTCCATTTTGATGCGAGTGACAGCCTGCAGGTCACTCTCAAAACAATTGCCCAGGACGAGGGACGACCTGAACACGACTTGATCCCTGACCTCCTGGCCGCCGGCCTCACACAGTACACTTCCACCGAACGCCTCTGGAAAACATGGGAATCACTCACACCGCGTGAGAAGGATGCTACTGCCCTGGCCTGTTTGGGCTACACCAATCGCGAGATTGGCGCTCGACTGCATATTTCTCCCGAAACAGTGAAGGATCGCCTTGGATCGGCTTTCCGGAAGTTCAATGTGAAGAACCGTTACGATCTACGCTTGCTGTTGTCAGTCTGGGATTTCAGCGAGTGGGATCGCCAGCAGTAGGCACCTAACCGCACCCCCTCCACTACATGTAGTACCCCCATAATCCCCCCGATACAGCACCTGCCTGGGGGCTGTTTATTATTCTCTACACTCGTTATTCTGACTGTATGAGTTCAGTCGCCAGCAGCTTACTATCGTATCTTCCCTCACCTTCAAGCAAAGGGAAGCTAACTGTTGGCATCCTGAATGAGAAGCATCACGAAGAGCTGACCGATTTTATCGCCCGCCTCGCCCTGCGCGGTCCCTTTCATCTCATCGTAGGCGGAGAATGGCTCCCTGACCAGGAC
>JBLMZU010000067.1:0-3081 GCA_050258995.1 Bacteroidota bacterium | reverse complement strand
GCCCGTTCTTGGCGAGGGCAATGTCACTCTGGAATTGCTTGAAGGAGCAGAGCATGCCGATGTGATGTTTGAGACGCCCGAGAATGTATCCAGGGTGCTGGATTTCCTGGACGAACATCTGAAAAATCCCTGATCACAATCCGGAGGTGTCTATGGGTAAAAAAAAGACTGCTTGTCGTCGGCGCCCATTCCGCCGATTTCGTCTGGCGGGCAGGCGGGACGATCGCGCTGTTCACGTCCCAGGGCGGGGAGGCGTCGGTAATCGCCCTTTCCTATGGCGAGCGCGGCGAATCGGGGGAATTGTGGAAGGATCCAAACCAGACCGTCGAGAACGTCAAGCGCATCCGGCACGAGGAGGCCAGCGCGGCAGCGGAGATGGTGGGAGCCACGTTCCGCGGACTGGATCTCGGCGACTATCCGCTGACGATCAGCGACTCCGCCATGGAACAACTGGTGGAGCTATTCCGGGATTGGCAGCCGGATGTGGTGCTGACCCATACGCCTGCGGACCCATTCAACCCCGATCATCCTACAGCCTGCCAGGCCGTACAAAGAGCGCGCCTCCTCGCTTCTGGCGCGGGCGTATCAAGCGCCTTTAAGCGGATCAATCCACCCGACTTGTACTTCTTCGAGCCGCACCAGCCGGAGCTGTGCGAGTTCAACCCAAATACGTTTGTAGATATCACGCCGGTCATGGAACAAAAACGAAAAGCAATGGAGTGCATGAAGGCGCAGAGCTACCTGCAGAGTTACTATACCGAGCTTGCTTCCCGCCGCGGCAATCATGCGCGCCGCATCGCCGGCATGGAGGAAGTCAAGTTTGCAGAAGCGCTGCAGCGCACACTGCCCTGGGTGGTGAAAAGCCTATGAGGAAGGATGAGATTGCACGTTTGGCAGAGCTTGGCGTGGCTACCGTCTATGAAGCCTCAGGACGCGAAGGGCTCATCGATGTGCCGCTGATTCAGCTCCTGCCGGGTAGCCGCGTTGCCGGTCCGGCGCGGACCGTCCTCTGCGGGCAGGATGACAACCTGATGGTCCATGCCGTCATCGAGCAGATCCAGCCGGGCGAAGTGCTGGTGCTGGCCATGCCAGAACCGGCGCCGGTGGCACTGATCGGCGAGCTGCTGGCGACGCAAGTAAAGGTCCGGCAGGCCGCGGGGATCCTGGTGGATGCCGCGGTCCGGGATGTGGAGGAGCTGGAGGAGCTTGGACTGCCGATCTGGACTCGCTTCATCCGTGTCAGAGGCGCATCCAAAACAAGAATTGGGGAATTGAACAGAACCATTTCCGTTGGCGGCGCGTGGGTTTCTCCGGGTGATATCGTTGTTATGGATGCAGATGGGGCGGTGTGTGTCCAGCAGGAGCGTGCAGCGGAAGTCCTGAAGGCTTCGGAAGCCCGCTTTGAGAAGGAGGCACGTCTGCGGGAAAAGCTTACAGCCGGTGAGACCTCCTATAATCTTCACGGGCTGCGCGAATTCGTGGAAAAGAATCGGAGGGAACCATGAATCCAGAACCTATTTTCGATGTGGCCCACCTCGCCCATGTGGAACTCCTAACTCCCAGGCTTGAGGAAAGTGCGCAGTTCTTTGTGGAAGTGATGGGCATGGTGGAAAGCGGCCGGGAGGGCGATTCAGTCTACCTTCGCGGCTGGGACGATTACGAACATCATTCCCTGCAACTCACTGCTTCGTCCCTCCCTGGGCTGGGACATTACGCCTTGCGCGCTTCCAGCCCACAGGCGCTTCAGCGGCGCGTGGAAGTTCTTGAAAAATCCGGCTGTGGACTGGGCTGGCAGGAGAAAAACGTCGGGCACGGTCCCGCCTACTGCTTCACCGGTCCCGACGATCACAGGATGGAGATCTACTACGAGACCGAGTGGTACCAGCCGCCCGAGGAGCTACGCCCGGCGCTGAAGAACCAGGCATCCCGTCTGCCCAATCGCGGCATCGCCCTGCGGCGGATCGATCACATCAACATCCTCGCCGCGGACGTGCGCGCCACGCGAATTTTCATGCAGGAGGCCCTGGGCGGCCGCATGACCGAGCAGATCATTTTCGACGATGGATCCGAGAAGGCTTCCTGGGTCACCTTCACCAACAAAACCTACGACGTGGCGATCTCCGAGGACTGGAGCGGCGTAAAAGGCCGCCTGCATCACATTACCTACGCGGTCGACAGCCGCGAGGACATCCTGCGGGCCGCGGATCTCTGCCTCGAGCAGGGCGTCTTCATGGAGACCGGTCCTCACAAGCACGCCATCCAGCAGACCTTTTTCCTGTATGTCTACGAGCCGGGAGGCAACCGCTTTGAGATCGCCTGCCCCGGCGCGCGCCTGGTGCTGGCGCCCGACTGGAAACCCATCGTCTGGAGCGAGGCCGAGCGCAAAAAAGGACAGGCCTGGGGGCTGCCCACCATCCCGTCGTTCCATACCCATGGAACGCCGCCAGTGGAGTAATCACATGCCACACCTGACCCTCGAATACACGGATAACCTTGAATTCGAAATCCAGCTGCTGCTGGCGCGGCTGCATTCCGAACTGGCCGCCACGGGCGCGATCAATCTGAAGGGCTTGAAGAGTCGCGCCATCCGCCACAGTGACTACCGAATTGCAGATGGCGACCCGGAATACGCCTTCGTGCATGTCGGCCTGTTAATCCGCGAGGGACGCCCGGTCGAGGTGCAGAAGGATGCGGCCCAGCGCGTGATGAACGTCCTGAAGGAGACCTTCGGTCATCGCTACGAAAACAGCTACCTGTCCCTCTCGGTCGATATCAAGGAAATGCGTGAGGGGATTGCGATGACCCTGCATAACATCCCGGATCTGGGGAAACCAACGGGAACTATCTAGATGCGGACTGGTTCGCGGGTTCCAGCGAATCGGGTCGGGCTTTGTAAGATTCTCCGTTGAAGGAGAGCAACCACTCTTTCGTACATGAATGAAAAGAGCAGCCGTTCTAAGGGCTGCTCTTTTTGGTTATTGTTATTCCTTCCCGAATGTCAGAAGCTTGTCGCTTTCGCTCTGGCGGAAGGAAAGAACTTCCGCATAACCCAATTTGTCGAGCTCCTCGCGGATCCTGTCT
>JBLMZU010000066.1:0-13482 GCA_050258995.1 Bacteroidota bacterium | reverse complement strand
CATTAGTTATGAACCGGATAACCAGGTGGCCAGGAAGCTGTATGCCAGCCTTGGCTTCGTGGAAACAGGTGAAATATTTGAAGGCGAGGTCGTTGCAGTGCTTCACCTCCGCTAATTTGTGGTAAAATCTTCGCCGCTACATGGTGCCCATGGTGTAATGGCAACACAGCACACTGTGGATGTGCTATTATGGGTTCGAAACCCATTGGGCACCCCAAAAAAGGCATTTTGCCTGATCGAAGACCCAGAATATTTTGTTCCGGGTCTTTCGATTTAAAACCTTCATCGTTTAGGGAAAAGTGGTGGATCCTTTTACTTTTTGATACCGAAAGAGACAGATCAGACACTCAAAAGCCTCTTGGATGTTCTAGGACCTCTGGAGGCTTTTTTTCTCACGGCGTTTCGAGAAGTGACTACCTTCTCTCCATCCGGAAATTCCACCAGGATGGATTTCATTCTGCCGCGGGCCACGACCCGGCACGGCTGCCCTTTTCTTTCGGGCAGCCGTGATTTCCAGAACCATACGTAGGGATAGTCGTTCTTCTCGTCCTGTCTACTTTCCTTTTACATACCAGATCGAGCCAGGCGAGTCGTAACTATAGCCTTCCCCCCAAACCAGGTGATTGACTCCCTGTTCATCGATATCCATCTCGTAGTAATCTCCGAAGGGGAAGCGGAATCCGTCGGCGAAGATATAGCTAAAGCCGCTCACATACGTGGATAGATCCACTTCGCTGCTCCACGAGGAGCCGCCGTTTGTCGATGAGCGGAAGTAGACATTCCATTTATCCAGGCCGCCATTGGCTGCGCGGGCATCCATCCATGAGATCCGTACATCGCCGTTTCCAGTCGCGGCAATGGCGGGGAAGGCATGCTGGCTGCCCTGTGGAGCAGAAGAGACATCCTGCCTGGAGGTCCAGGTGGAACCGCCATCTGTGGACTTTGCAAAATAGATTCGTTCCGGTCCCCGGGCGGCGGACCCGGCATTCCACAAGGCATAAAGATTCCCTGCCGAATCAGATGTCATTGTCATCTGTGGCCCGAGGAAGGCCCAGCCGCATGAATAGGCAGAACAATCCGGCGGAGAAGAGGAAACATCCAGCGTTTTTGTTGTCCAGGTTGCCCCGCCATCGGTGGACCTGCTGATATACAGGTTTACATTTCCCTTGGCCCCACCATTGCCTTCATAACCGTCCCAGGAGAAATAGACGGCGCCATCCGGGGTGACCGTACCGCCTCCAGCGAGGGACCAGCCCAATTTGCCGTTCTGGTTAACTTTGACCGATGTAAACGTTAAGCCTCCATCGTGGGAGTAGGCACCCCACATGGTTTGAGAATGGTTGAATACAACATATATATCCTGCCCGCGAACTGCCAGGATGGGCTTATCGGTTCCCGCGTTGGTCGAATCGGCTGTAACCACAGACCAGGTGGCTCCAAAGTCCATCGATTTTGCTACCACAATATCGGATTTATTGTTCTGCAGCCAGGCGGCATAGACCGTTCGGCCGTCTACCGGATCCACTGCGATCTGGGCATCCACCTGATAGCTGTTCGATCCTTGCGGATAGATCACAACAGGCGAGGCAAAGGTCTGGCCGTGATCGCTGCTCATTTGCAGGATCATGGTCGGGCTGTAGCAGCCCGGGCAGCCGGGTACACCTCCGTACTGTGGATATAGAATGTAGACATGTCCAAAGCGGTCGGATGCAATGGCCGGTTCCCATTCATTATCGACAAAGAATCCCATGCGGGTCTGTGGCGTAAAGCCACCCGGGGCGACAGGTGCGACCCGGATTTTGTTTTCGGGGGATATGTTGACGATATTCGCCTGTACGCCCCCCTCGCGGATCTTTGCTTTTCCCTCAAAACGCCACTCACGATAGAACTCCGTCTGGGGCAAAATCAACACGGCAAGCCCAAAGACCAGGATGACGAACAACAAAACTTGCACAGGACGGGACATGCTTAAGGCTTTCATTGTTCCTCCTTTTGATGCGAAACGTTTTGGATATTGAGTTCTTTATATCATAATGTGAACCTTATTTACCAGATACTCCAATTGGGCCCACAGATGCAAAAGGAAGCCATTTTCAAAATTGACTTAAGGGTCTCTTGATTTTCGATGTAAAATTGAATCATGCCCCAAACCATCAACATTCTTTTCCTTGCCGCCGAGGCGGAGCCTTTTGTAAAGGTGGGTGGATTAGGCGATGTGGCAGGCACACTGCCGCGCGCCCTACGTGCCCTTTCCAACGAAGATATCAAACTGGATGTCCGGCTGGTCCTGCCGTACCATACAGTAATCCGACCGGACACGGTCCGTCCGGTGGGCATGTATTCGATTCTGCGCGGCAGCTCCGACGTCCAGGTGGATGCGTATGAGGGCGTGTTGGATGGCATGCCGGTGTATTTCCTTAACGGAGAGCCGATCCAGGCAAGTGGGTCCGTCTATTCCTCCAACAATAAGCTGGATGGGGAGAAATATACCTTTTTCTCCCTGGCCGCGCTTGAGCTCCCCAGGCAGATCAACTGGAGCCCGGATATCATCCATGCCAACGACTGGCATACGGCCCTGGCCGCCTATGGCAATCTGGTCAAGCGCTGGGATGAAAAGACCCGCAAGGTCTCTTCGATCGTGACGATCCACAACCTTCCGTTCCTGGGGCCGGATGTCAGCGCCATCCTGCAGGATTATGAGCTGCCATTGGCCAATACCGACCTGCCTGTCTGGGCGCGTGTCATGCCGATGCCTTTGGGGCTATGGGCTTCGGATGCGATCGTTGCCGTCTCTCCGACGTACGCGAAGGAGATCATGGAGGAGGAGTTTGGCAGCGGGCTGCAGGATTTCCTGAAAAACCGGTCCGATTCGGTATACGGCATCCTGAATGGCCTGGATATTTCCTCCTTCGACCCGCAAACGGATGCCACGCTCGCGCGGAACTACAATGCTGACAGTCTTTCCCTCCGTCCGCAAAACAAGACGGCGCTGCAGGAGCGGGTGGGACTACCCGTGCTGCCCGATATCCCCGTTTTGGGCATGGTCACGCGCATGGATGTGCAGAAAGGCGTGGATATCGCCCTCCGGGGATTGAAGATGCTGGGGAAACAGAACTGGCAGCTTGTCCTGTTGGGCGCTGGCGATCCCAAGCTCGAGAAGATGGCGAAGGATCTGCAGGCAGGGATGCCTGATCGGGTCCGGGTGGAGACTCGTTATGATGCCAAGCTTGCCCGCCAGATCTACGGCGGTGCGGATGTTTTCCTGATGCCTTCGCGCTACGAGCCGTGCGGGATTTCGCAAATGATCTCCATGCGCTATGGATGCCTGCCGCTTGTGCGTGCCGTGGGCGGCCTGCACGATACCGTGACCGACGGCCAGACTGGCTTCTCCTTTATCGAGGCAAAAGTCAAGCCGTTCAACGACGCAGTGCGGCAGGCGCTGGCCCTGTATCCGAACCGGGAGCGCTGGGCGGAAATGCAAAAGACGGGCATGGCCCTTGATTTCTCGTGGCCTCTTTCAGCAAGGAAATATCTGGAGCTGTATAAGAAACTGGTGGAATCCACCAGAGTAAAAAGCACAGTCAGTTAATCCAATTCATTGAAGAGGATACCATGAAGACACGAGCTGTCATACTTGCGGGAGGAGAAGGCCAACGGTTGGGAGTACTCACACAAAAACGGACAAAGCCCGCGGTCCCGTTTGCCGGCAAATACCGGATCATCGATTTCCCTCTGTCGAATTGTGTAAATTCCGGCATCATGGACGTGATGGTGCTGGCACAATACCGTCCGCAATCCCTCATGGAACATATCGGCTCGGGCGCGCCCTGGGATCTTAACCGGGACTTCACGGGTGGCATTCGCATCCTGACACCCTACAAAGCCCGCAACGATTCTGACTGGTATGCCGGCACCGCCGATGCCGTCCAGCAGAATTTCGGCTTCGTCAAAAAGGATTCTCCCGACCTGGTGTTGATCCTTTCCGGCGATCATATCTACACCATGGATTACGAGCCGATGATCTCATTCCACCTGGATCACCAGGCGGATTTGACCATTGGCACGTTCCGGGTCCCGATCGAAGAAGCCTCCCGTTTTGGCATTCTCGCCATGAGCGATGATTATCGGGTGACCTCCTTCATCGAAAAGCCAAAGCAGCCGCCCTCCAATCTTGTAAATATGGGCGTCTATCTCTTCAATCGCGATCTGCTGGACAAGGTTCTGTGGGAGGATCACCTCAACCGAAAATCCTCACACGATTTTGGCAAGGATATCATTCCGGGATTGCTGAAGGCCAATGCGCGCGTGTTTGCCTTCCCCTATTCGGGATACTGGATGGATGTGGGAACCCTGTCATCCTACTGGCAGGCGCATATGGACATGCTCTCGCCTCAGCCTTCCCTCAAGTTATACAGCCGGGACTGGATCATCCATACCCGGACGGAGGAGCGGGCGCCAGCCCGACTGCCGGCCAGCGCCACCGTCTATGCCAGCATGATCTGTGATGGATGTTATATCGGCGCCGACTCTCGGATCGAAAGCAGTGTGCTCTCTCCAGGGGTGGTAGTCCGGCCGGGAGCGATTGTGCGGGAGTCCATTCTGCTTACGGATTGCGTTGTGGAAAGCGGCTGCGTGATCGAGCGCGCCGTTCTGGATAAGCGTGTGAACATCGGTCCGAATTGCAGGATCGGCGGCGGCGTTGCGACTTCGGAGATCAATATTGCCATTGTCGGCAAGAACAGCACCGTCCCGGAAGGTGTAACCATCGAGCCAAACGGTGGAGTTGGGACGGATGTAGCAGTAGGTGACTTCGATGAGAAATATATAAAGGCAGGACAATTCATTCAGACCAGGAGACTCCCCAATGAGCTTTAGTCGTGCAGGCGGAATACTGCTTCATCCCACCAGCCTTCCTGGGCGTTACGGTATCGGTGATCTCGGTCCACAGGCCTACCGGTTTGTGGACTGGCTGGCATCAACAGGTTCCAGGCTTTGGCAGGTCCTTCCGCTGGGTCCAACCGGTTATGGGGATTCCCCTTATCAGTGTTTTTCAGCGTTTGCCGGGAATCCATACCTGATCAGCTTCGATGCATTAGTGGAAGACGGATTGTTGATGGAGGATGATTTTGTGACCATGCCCGCCTTCAGCGATTCGCGCGTGGACTACGGACAGCTCATCCCCTGGAAGCTCTATATCCTCGAAAAAGCCTTTTCCCGCCTCGCATCCACCTCGAAAGATTTCCAGGTTGAATTTGAGCGTTTCTGCGCTGAGAACGTCTCCTGGCTGGATGATTACGCCCTCTTCATGTCCATCAAGGAATCCAACGGAGGCGGCCCCTGGAGCGAGTGGGATGAGACCATCCGGAAACGGGAGGGTGCTGCGATGGAGAAGGCTCGCGGTATGCATGCCAAAATTATCAAGCGACATTCCTTCTACCAGTTCCTGTTTTTCAGGCAGTGGAACAAGCTGAAGGCTTACGCTCATGAAAAGGCCATCACGATCATCGGCGACATTCCGATCTTCATTGCCTATGACAGCGCGGACGCCTGGTCCAATCCCGAGTTGTTCTTCCTGGATGAAAATAGCCTGCCTACAGTCGTTGCCGGCGTCCCCCCCGATTATTTTTCAGCGACGGGCCAGTTGTGGGGTAACCCGCTCTACAAGTGGAGCGCCCACAAAGCGACCGATTATGAATGGTGGATCCGGCGCTTTCATTCTGTGCTCGATATGGTGGATATTGTACGCCTCGATCACTTCCGTGGCTTTGCGGGGTATTACGAGATCCCCTTTGGCAGTCCAACCGCCGAGACTGGACAATGGGTGGCCGGTCCGGGGAAGCCCTTTTTCGAGAAGCTAAACTCTGTACTGAGCGACGGCCAAGGTGGAACATTGCCCATCATCGCCGAGGACCTTGGCGTCATCACCCCTGACGTTGTGGACCTACGGGATAGTTTTCATCTGCCGGGAATGAAAATTTTGCAGTTCGGGTTTACCAGTCCAAGCGATCCCTTCCTCCCGCATAACTATATCTCGAATTGTGTCGCTTATACGGGAACCCATGATAACGACACCGTGTTTGGTTGGTACGCGACCGCCCCGGAAAAGGAAAGAGACTACGCCTCTCGTTATCTCGACTCGGATGGCAGTGACATCGCCTGGAAAATGATCCACGCCATCTGGGCATCGGTGGCCGTCTATGCGATCACGCCGATGCAGGATGCACTGGGCCTGGGTGGGGAAGCCCGCATGAACTATCCCAGCCGCCTCGGGGGAAACTGGGAATGGAGAATGGGCGCGGAGGACCTGAGCGATTCCCTGGCTGCCAAGCTGCAGGAGCTGAACGAGCTTTATTCGCGGTAGGGCGAAAATCCTGCCGGGGTGGGAGCAGCACACAGATGAGAGGTCTTTCCAGGTTTAATAAGAAAAGTCCGCCGGGTGAGGCGGACTTCCTTTTTTATTGGAGCCAACGGCCGGCTGCGCGTGATGCGGCTTTATTCATCCTTACTGAAAAGGGATAGATATTCACCATATCCCTCCTCCTCCAATTTCTCGACCGGGATAAACCGCAGGGATGCAGAATTCATACAATAACGCTGACCGGTCGGCGCGGGGCCGTCGTCGAAGAGGTGTCCCAGGTGGGAATTTCCATGTTTCGAGCGAACCTCGGTGCGCGGTATGAACAGCTTGAAGTCGGTGTGAGTGCTGATATTTGCCGGCTCGAGGGGTTGTGTGAAACTGGGCCAGCCCGTGCCGGAGTCATATTTATCCAATGAGCTGAACAGCGGCTCACCGGAAACAACATCCACATAAATTCCCGGCTTTTTGTTGTTCCAATACTCGTTGGAGAAGGCCCGTTCCGTGCCCTCATTTTGAGTTACTTCATACTGTAATGGGCTCAATCTCTTCCGAAGATCTACATCGCTTGGTTTCGTAAAGGTTCTCATTGAAGCCTCCTTTAAGTCTTCCGGATTTATATCAGGATTCTATTTCCTGTGATTAATAGAACGTGATAGCAGGATGTTTTTTACGAATAGTTAAGGGTCTCGTAATAATTGTCCGCCTTATTAGGCAAAATTAATCTCCCTGGCTTGAACTTCCTTCCAATTTTCGATAAAATGTTCTAGACATGTGGTCATAACTTTTATCAATAAGGAGTCAAGAAGATGAACATGATCAAAGTCTCTGCAAATTCCCGCACCTCTGCCGTGGCGGGCGCCATTGCCGGCGTGGTCCGAGAGAACCAGCGGGCGGAAGTCCAGGCGATCGGGGCGGGAGCGGTAAACCAAGCCATGAAGGCTCTGGCCCTTGCCACAGGTTACCTGAGAGGAGATGGAATTAAAGTGAGCTGTGTCCCACACTTTGTCGATGTAACAGTAGGCGATAACGTACGAACGGCCATCCGGCTCGTAATCGAACCCTCGTAGAAGATTTACCGGTAATTTCAGGCAGCAGAGAATACGGCAGGAGCGGAAGCTCTCCTGCCGTATTTCTTATAGATGTATCAAATCAAGTCCGTACAATCAAGATCGCCAAAATAAGCAAAAACCAAAGATTTGATTGTGCGAAGTCCAATTGAGATGTCCATTAGGAAGGTGATCACAGAGCTGCTTTCTATAGATTTTTCACCACCGTCTTCAGTAAAAAATCGTCCAGGGCCTCCCTGGAAAAATGTGGACCGCTTTCGAGCAGCTCGAGATCGCAATGGGGAAGCAGCTCCGCAGTTCGGACGGCTGCGGCGAAAGGGATCTCCGGATCGGTGCGACTATGCCGCATGCATACATTTCCCTGCACATCCGATACTCTAAATCCCCAGTCGATAAATCTCAACCTTAGATCCTGAGCCACACCAAAACAGTTGTTTCTCATCGAATCTTTGAGATCGGGCCGGCTCCTGTCGACTTCTGTTAAATTCGAGAAAAACAGGTTATGGGCCAGCTCTTCCAGGTCCGCCATACTTTGATCTTGCAGAATGGGATAAGGCCATTGAGATCGAACAAACTCATCGTATAGGGCAGGAATGCCGCTGAAGATATAAATATTTCTCACCCTGTCCGCAAGTCTGGCACCGAGGGAATAACTATAAGGCGCTCCGGATGACATTCCCAACACATCGAACCGGTCAATTTTCAGAGTCGCGGTCAGCGAGGAAACGATGTCTGCCCATTCTGAAAAGCTTTGCATAAGACAGGGGGACGATTCTCCATAGCCCGGTCGCGCAATACAAATGACTCGCGCATGCTGCTCGATCAGCCGTTCAAACAGAGCATGATCTTCAATGCTGGCAATCAACCCGTGCTGGACCAGGATTGGATGGCCGCGGCTGTCACCATAGTCCGTATACGACATGATCTGTTGATCCGGATATTGATGCTTCAACGTCATTGGATTGCCTCCAGGATCTGTTCGGCGATCGCCTCGCCGGGAAGCAGGCCATCCACGACCAGGTCACAATCGTTCCTGACCCTGTCGCTGACTGCCAGATAGAACCTGCGGCCGATCCTTTGGTACCAATCCAGGTTGTCTCGCAGGTTTTTGATAAACAGGTTGGGGTTATCCTCCCAGGGAAGAAAATCGGTCTTGCGGGCCAGCTTGCGAATGTAGGCAACCTCCAGTGGCGTATCGATATAGACTACAAAATCGATCAGGTCCCGCACTGTGGTGCGCCCTCTACCAAAAGGCTCCTCCAGAATAAGGAATGGTGCAGGCTCGATTTTCTTCCCGCTTTCGGGATGCAGGATCGAATTTCCTTCCTTCAGTGCCCGGATGTCTGCATCAAAAAGAGGCAGCTTGAATTCGTTTGGGTCGGCTCCGCCTTCGATCCATTTGGTTGCCTCGGGGTAGAAGGATGTCGACTGGTAGGAATCCAGACGAAGGGAGTTCGCATTTCCCAGATTCGCTACAAGGATCTGGATGAGTGATGTCTTTCCCGCGCCGGAATGACCGGCGATGGCGATCACACAGGTACCGTACTTGCTATTCGACGATCGGTTTGTCACGGTCGGTCAGGTTCACAACAGTGGCATTGCTTGCTTTGATTAGATTTGCGGGTGTAATCATAATTTCCTCGCCCCATTGACCCGCACCTGTTCCCAGTATTGGTTCCTTGACCAGGCTTGCCTCCAGAAAGCTGCGAAATCCGGCCGGCTGCCAGCCAAAGGCAGGGATGGAGCCGATCACATAGCCGGTTGTTTCCTTTACGACGTCCGGATCCGCTGTCCGGATATTGCGCGAGCCAACCGCCTTCTTCAGATTTCCAGACACGGCGTTCTGGTCTCCACCCAGCATGACCAGGACACGCTCGCCGGTATCGACCTGGAAGATCAGAGTCTTGACCGCCTGGCGCTCGGAAAATCCAAGCACGTGAGCAACATTTGCCGCCCCCTTTTCCGTTTCAGGAGGAAAGCTTTTTCTCTCATACGCAATATTTCTTTCATCCAGATAGACATGCGCGGGAAGTTTCATGGCTCACCTGTTTACGATTACCTTTCCTCCAGATGTAATCTCGATATCATACTCGCTGCGTAGCTGTTCGAATTCCCCTTCAGCCAGAGCGATCAATGGCAGCGGTGAAGTATAAAGCTCATCGGCAACCACGGATGCAAGGGCAAAAAAGAAATCAACGCCTGTTGTAATGATGGCAGAAGGTGCAGTACCTGCCCTGATTGCTTCGAGCAATACAGCAGTTGTGGTTGACGAGCCGCGTGTGAAAGGGATCGCCAGGATCCTCCCTTTGCCGATGGCCCCTGACAAATCATGGCGGCGGTCGATGATCTCACCGGTCTGCCAGTCGTAACCGCCCCAGAAGGAAAGCGGCTCGTGGCTTACCAGCGCCCTGGCATGGGCCCTGCCTGGAATCACAACGGTTCCCTGGAGGATCAGCGGGTCCATAAGGATTCTTCCCTTACAACCTGGCCGGAAACGGCAGAATTGACACAATCTTCCAGGCTGCCAAAGGCGATCTTCCTGTCCAGCAGTCCCGGGGTGTAGTAGGCAAATTTCGCAGAGTTGGTCATCAAATGTTGGATGTCCTCCGGTAGCATGGGAGTGGTGAGGATGCAGGTGTCCACAGTGATCTGTGCTCCAAATTCCTGCAGCGGTGCAAGGTAACCAGCTTGTTGTGCCAGTTGTGTCATCGCCCGGCTGGACGTGACCAGGAACTTGACATCCGGGTGTTTTCTTTTTCCCACCAGCATGGGGGCCAGGCGCCGATACTCGGCCAGTGAAAAATGTGGGCTGCCCAGAACAACCATGTCCAGCTGGTTGCTGTCTGTGTGGGTCAGCTCCCGGCGCGACTGCCGCAGCAGGTCCATCGTAACATCGATCGTTTTGACGGGCGCTTTTCCATGCAGGGCCTCCTGGAGTGTGGGCGCTTCGGGTGTGACGTCGACCAGGTGGAACAGTGCCACGCCGCCTGAAGAGGCTGTCGCCGCGCCGAAGGCTTTGAGCTGGTCTTCATCCGGCCGGACCTCCAGCCCGTCGATGACTGGAATTTTATCGAGCGAGGCTTTGCCGATCAGGTTTCCAAGCACAGGATAGAAGTCATCGCTTTTCTGTAGGCTCTCGGGGATCTCCACCAGGCGAAACAATAGTTCTCCGGCCCGGTTTTCAGTAAGGTGAAGGCCAACCGCCGGTGCACGTCCTGTAATTGCACAGCAGATGTCAAATAGATCGGGATATCTTTCGGTTCGTGCGCCAAGGACAGAGTTGGCAAAAACGATCGCGTTGGACTCCCCCCAGGCGATCTGCTGTCCGAAGGAGGGACGCGTTTCGCTCTGGTAGGGCGCACAGGTCCAGGTGGGCAGGGTGCCCATGCTCTGATAGGCGACCATCTGGCGATGTGCCTGGCGCGCCCAGGTTGAAGGAACTGCCCATTCCTGCCAGTGATGCTCGTCCAGGCCGCTGACGTTCAGAGTCGTTGGAACGGAAACCTTTGCTCCCAGGCCTGCCAGTCGTTCGGCGAATTCAAGTCCGGCATCCCCGATGTACACGGTGCTGTCGATATGCGCGCCGGTGATATCCAGCAGCTCACTGGCCCCGGCCACCTCCGCCATGCGGGCGACGATCGACAATGCCATCTGTGCCGCCGGTCCGAAATCGCCCCGCAGCATTGCCCGATCCTTCGTAGATAATGTCAGAGTCATTCTTCACCTTTGGGACGTGCGGCCAGGTAGATTCCGATCAGGATGAGCAGGCCGCCTAATATGACGCCTCGTGTGGGCGTTTCACTCAATAGAAAATATGCCAGGACGGCAGATGCCACCGGCTCGGCCAGCGTGGTGATGGCCACCAGTGAGGCGGAGAGGAAACGCAATAACCAATTGTACGTGGAATGGCCGATCAACTGGGGGAACAGGGCCAGCAGAAAGATCCACCCATACGTTTGAGCAGGATATCCACGTGGAGATTCTCCGGCAGCCAGCATCATGGCGATCAGAACAAGCGCCGAGACACCATACACCAGAAAAATATAAGGGATCAGCGAGATCCCTCCTCGAACCTTGCGCCCAATAATGATGTAACCCGATACGGCCCACGCGCCGACCAGCGCCAGGAAGTTCCCCCACATGGCGCGTCCTTGTAGGATTTGTCCCACTTGCGGACAGTGCAGTCCTCCATTCCAGCTGCAGGCATCCGACAGGCCGATGATCATGCCTCCTACGATGGCGATCAGCAAGCCGGTTACTGCCGCACGGGTTAATCGCTCATTCAGGAAGATCGGCGATAAGAGCGCCACCCAAAGTGGACCGGTCGAAACGAACACGACCGAGCTTGCTACTGTTGTGTACGCAAGGGAAGAGATCCAGGTGGCAAAGTGGACGGCCAAAAAAAATCCTGCAAAACTCCCCAGTAGTATCTCATTCCTTGTCAGGCTTTTCAATTCCTCCCGGTGCCAAAACCAGGCGATGGGCGCCAGGAGCAGGGTGGCGAACGTCAGCCGGAGTGCCGCGATGACCAGGGATGGCGCTTCTTCCTGTGCGAAGCGAATAAAAATCGAAGAGGTGGAGACGGCCAGGATGGCAATGACCAGCGCAAAGGGCAAAGTGATGCGTTGACGTCGATCGAGCATCCGCCCATTCTACCGTAGGTCAAATTCATGTGCGGTGTTTCTGCGGATTTCCCTTAAGACAGACGAACTTCATAAACTCATGCAAGCTTCATAAAGCCTCAGTAAAATATCTCCCCTATGTTGGAAGATACCCGACCCGCCCGCCGGCTCGACCGGTTCCAGCCGGTCCGAGCGTCCCAGGTACCGAAACGCAGGAAACCGCGCGTTTGGCCCTGGGTGTTCCTGGCTTTGATTTTGATCTACTTGCTGGCGCCTCTCCGTACCAATATCCTTTTGCTGGGCACGGATGATTCTCCCCAGCGCGGTTCCGTCGGCCGGACGGATACGATCATCCTGGCAACGGTCCTTCCCACCCGGCCCTATCTTGGCCTGCTTTCCATCCCGCGCGACCTGTGGGTCAATGTGCCGGGTGTGGGCGAGCAGCGCATCAACACCGCATATTTCTTCGCCGAAGCGAATGAGCCAGGTGCGGGCCCACGTGCAGCCATGCAGACCATTAATAAGAATTTTGGGATCCCGGTCAATTACTATGCCCTGGTCCACATGTATGGCCTGGTTGGGGCGGTGGATGCGTTGGGCGGGGTGGATATACAGCTCAATGTGCCCACCGGCGGCTGGGATGCAGGCAGATATCACCTGGATGGAACGCAGGCCCTGGAATTCGTGCGTGAGCGCAGCAGCAGTGATGATTTCAGCCGGATGAAGCGGACACAAACTTTGATGCTCTCGGTCATAAGCAAGGCACTACAGCCAGCCAGTTGGACACAGCTGCCAGCTTTCGTGTTTTCCATTTTTCAGGCAATTGATACGAATATCCCGGTCTGGCAGTATCCCCGCCTTGTTTTAGCGTTGTTGCGGGCGCCGCTGGTGGGGATCGATTCCCGGGTGATTGGCCGGGAGATGGTGACGCCTTTCCAGACCTCCGCAGGCGCCCAGGTGCTGGCGCCGAACTGGGATGCGATCAACCCAGTGCTGTTGGAAATGTTCGGGAGATAGAGATCAGGGATTTTCCGATATCGTGTTTCCAGTTTGCTTTTGGGATTAATTGCGGATTTGTCATTAATCGGATCGGGGGACAATGATAGAATTTGATTAGTCGAATTTCAGATGAAAATTCTTGTTTCGACCGGAATACTTATTCGTAACGCTACCGGGATCATGCCCACTCTTTATAAAAATCCGGTGTTCCATGGGTATCTGGCTGACCCCTTTATCCTCCATCATGGAGAAAGTTATTACGCGTATGGGACCGGCATCTTGTCGCCCGAAGGCTTGCCATTCCCTGTATTGCAATCGCAGGATCTGGTGAATTGGACGGAGCGTGGCTGGTCTCTTATCCCGCCCGGGGGTGATGAGTTTTGGGCGCCAGAAGTTGTCTTTCGGGATGGCATGTTCCATATGTACTATTCAGCAC
>JBLMZU010000065.1:0-12408 GCA_050258995.1 Bacteroidota bacterium | reverse complement strand
TGGCCTGCTGTGCGTAGCGGGTATGCCAGTTCATGCCCGTGGAGGATAGATCGCACTCCACGAGTCTGTCAACAGGTTGCCGAGCACCTTGTCCGCCATGCGCTGGGAGGGCAGCAGGTCGCCATCCGGCTCGACGTACATCCAGACCCGGCCTGCTCCCTTGGGCACGTCGTCTTCATGGGTCTCGAGTGCCACGGGGTTGGAAGCGGAATACGGGACAGGCAGGTCGAAGTGCAGCGTAAGCCCGGCGGCCGCGGCGGTATCCCGCAGGCCGTGATAGGCATCGCTGAGCGAAGCATCCACCGTCGTCAGGGACAGGTTCCGCACGCCCAGTTCTGCCAGCCGCTTGATCGTCTCGCCGGCAGTGCCCACATTCTCGGGGTTCAACGTGAGATGCACAGTGACAAAGATATCTTCCTTGAGAATGGCCTCCAGGGCCTGCCAGGATGCCGGGTTCTCCGGCTGCAGCAGGAACAGGATGTGGTCCAGCCCGGTCTGGAGGAGGCGGTTGATGTATGCCGGGTCCCTGAGTTTCAGCCCGTCGGTCAGCAGGCCGCAGACCTGGCCATTGCTTTCCGCCTCGGCGATCAGGTCGGGCAGGTCTTCGCGCAAAGTGGCCTCTCCGCCGGTGAACGTGATCTGTGGGATCCCAAACGCCCAGGCCTGATCCAGGATCGATTTCCATTCCTCGGTGGTCAGCTCACGGGAGGCGCGTTTGACCGGCGCGTACTCGGCTGACGTCTCGGGGTGCAGGCGATAGGTCAGGGCACAGTCCAGGCGCAGTGGTGCGTTGAGGTCGGCCGAGTGTGGCGCGGCCTGTTCGAAGTCCAGGAAGGAGACCGGGTCGAGGTCCGGGGTGCGGATCAGGGCCTCGACGCGCTGCACGAAGTCGTCGTAGTCTTCGCGGGCGATCGTCTTGCTGACCCGGTAGCGGGCGGCGATCTGCTTGACGGCTTCGTCCGGCGGGCTGCCTTTGACAAGCTGGTAGGCATACTCGGCAGCCGTGGGGTTCAGCTGCAGGACCGTGGATGCGTTGACGATCAGCAGCCCGCTGCCGTCCGCGTTCAGGCGCAGGTGCAGGCGGTACGGCGTGCCATCCAGGGTGGTCTGCAAATGGTAGGTGCCTGCGGGCAGGGGCTCCAGTTTTGCATAACGGTCGGCCAAGCGGTTGAAGATTTTCATCGTTTACCTCCTGTTCAGGAGCGGATAAAGTGCGGCATCTCGAACGGGATCTCGAGCGAGATCTCCACGAACCCGGCATACTGGCCGTCGCGGTACCAGGGGGACTGGTAGATCAGCTTCTTGATGCCGTTCTTTTCGATGGTGTATACGTTCTTTTCACGGGCAGCCAGCAGTGCTTCCGTCTTGGCACGCGCCCGTTCCGGGTGGCAGTCGAGCATGTTCGAGCCGATCAACGCCCGCCCGCCGTCCGTTTCGTAGCCTTTGGCTGCCCTGTCGTTCATCTCCAGGATGATCCCGGTCGCATCGCAGACCGTCACGGCCGCCGGGAATTCCTTGATCCAATCCAGTTCGCTCATCGGTGCTCCATAGTGGTTGATGTTCCTTACACTGTCACGCTACCAACGTGAGACGGCAGGTCACGACTGTGACGTGGCCGCTTCGTTCTCCTCAAACTGCAGGGGACAGCCTCCCCCGCACTCGGCCAGCAGGTCGCAGCCGTTGCACTTGGCCGGAAGCTGGCGCCTCTCCCGCAATCGGACGGACAGCTCGTGGTCCCAGATCGACTCCCATGGATCACGAAGCAGGTTTCCCAGCGACCGGTAATACGACTGGCAGGGCAGCACATCGCCGTTGGACTCGACGCACATGCTGTACAGCGCGGCCGTACAGCCCTTTACGCCGAGGTGGTTGGCGGTCGGGTCGAACCGGCAGTACTGCGTGGGCGTGTACCAGATCAGCCGCTGGCCGCGCTCGGCCGTCTTGCGCTGGGCCATATCCAGGAGCGGCTGCAGCTCATCCTCACGCAGGCCGGTCCCCACCGTCAGGCCGTGGCCCGAGTAGATCAGCGCGTTCAAGCCGATTGTAGGCACGCCCAGGTCCGCCAGGAAGTCCAGCGTGTCCGGGATGGTCCGGACGTTGGTGTGCAGCATCGTGGTATTGGTCATCACATATAACTTGCTTCGCAAAGCATTCTGCAGGCCCGCAAGGGTCTGCCGGTGGGCGCCTTTGGCCCGCATCATCGTATCGTGGACCTGCTCATCGCACGACTCGACCGTCACCTGCACGTGGTCGAGGCCTGCATCCACCAGTGTCTGCAGATAACGCTCGTCCATCAGCCGGCGGGCGTTGGTGTTCAGGCCGGTGATCTGCCCGTTGGACTCGGCATGGCGGATCAACTCGGGCAGGTCATGGCGCAGGGTCGCCTCGCCGCCGGTGAACACCAGATGGGGGACGCCCAATTCCCACAGCTTATCGATAATCTGGAACCACTGCTCCGTGGTCAGCTCGGGATAGTCCCGCTCGCGGGCGTTGTAGCAGTGAGCGCAGTCGTTGTTGCAGCGATACGTGACCGCCAGGTCCATGCGGTAGGGCGCGCTCGGCCGGGCGGTGAACGGCATCAGCGACTCCAGCTCCAGGTCATGGATCGGGCAGGCGCCGTCTGGCCGCACGAGCTCGTCGAGCTGGTAGGCGATCATGGACAGGTCGGCCCGGGCCTGCTGCTTTGAGACCGAATAACGTGAAGTAAGAGCACCCACGCTTTCCTTCTCCGGCTTCTCTTCCAGGATCAGCCAGGCCATGTAAGCCGCCGTTGGGTTCAAATGCATCACGCTGCTGGCGTTGACGATCAGCGTCCCCTGCCCATCCGGGTCGAGCCGCAAATGGATGCGGGACTTCTCCTGCTCGTCCTCGTGGATGTAATGATAAAGACCCGGTGCAGGCGCAGCAATAATGGCCGGGGCGTGGAATTTACTTTTAAGAGAGTTGATCAAGGTCACAATGTTCCTCTTTACAATGTCATACTGAGTGAGCGCTCCTACGCGACCGAAGCATCTCCACTGTTGGATCGCAATACACCAATCGGTCTACCTCTGCCAACAGGAGATCCTTCGCTACACGGGCAACGTACGCCCGTTCCGCTCAGGATGACATGGTTATCATTAGCGTCCACCACCCGCACAGGCACACGCGCACCCGGCGCAGGCACAGGCGCAGGCACACGAATGGCCACCACTACCGCCGCCCCAGGAACCACCGCTCTTCGAGGGCGGCGGCGGGGGATTGGTCACATTGGTGACGCGGCTGGTGAAGTCGCCCACGTTGCCGATGGCTTTCTGCGAGAAGGTCTGCATGCCCACGGCCACGGAGGCCGCAAAGTCAGAGCCCGGCAGGCTTGGGACGGAGGGCATGCTTCTTGATGAGGAAGGTGCTGGCGTGGAGACGTGGCCTGCGCCCGGCATCGAGCGCCCAAAGGTCGGGTCATAGCGGCCCCACCAGGTCGGGACAAAGACCGGCCCGGTAAAGACCCGCCGGGTGCGGTCCCCGTAGTCCTTGTCCAGCATGGTCCACTCCAGGTTCTGGTCGTAGACCTGGCCCTTGACCTCCGGTGTATCGGCCTGCTCCACCTGGGCCCAGGCCTTCTCCATGATGCTCTTGTAGTAGTCGATCGTCTCTTTCCGGCTGAAGCCCTTCATCTTCTGCGAGACCGATTTGACCAGCTTGACCATCATATCCTGCAGCAGGTTGCGGCGGGTGCGGGCATCGCTCTCCTTGAAGGCGTTCAGGAAATCGACCTCATATTCGTTGAGACCCTCCGGCAGCGGAGAGGTCACCTGCACCTGGAGCGGGTCACGGGACGTGACCGTGGCGGCGTTCTTCTTGATCGTGCCGAACAGGATCATGGTCATGATCTTGTCGAGCGGCTCGCCCAGCAGGATGGCGGCTTCCACGGCGGTCAGGCCGCGCTTGATGCCGTGTCCCTCGATGGCGATGCGCGGCGAGATATACTGCAGCTTGCGGCGCTGGCTGCCGACGGCGTTCAGGATCGGGATGCCCAGGAACATAAAGCCAAAGAACAGGATGCACAGGCAGTTGAAGATTGAGCCGAACGGGATGGAAAACGACGGCAGGGAGGAGGGCGGCGGTATGTATTTCGATTGAATGCTCTCGGCCGGGATGTAGCTCTTGGGGAAGGAGGCGCCGAATTGGTACTGCCGGGAACTGTCCGCGTTGGGGTTGTGCCAGGTATAGGTAATGCGGCCCTGCGGATCGGTGCCGGTTTGCGGCTCGGTGGGGAACTTGTCGGGGGCGGCGTGCCAGCGCGGCTCACCGGGCTGGATGCCGGGCGGCAGGTGAAAGGTGACCGTCATATCGGTGTTGCCGGAGATCACGTTGCCCTGGTAGTACAGCGGGGCGAACGCGGCGCTGGCATAATTGCTGTCATTCTCATCCGTGTACAGCACCCGGGGGATGTTGTTCGCCCGGACGTGAATGGTCCCGCTGGCGCCAGGCTGGATCGCGTGCGCACCCATATCCACGGCCACGCCGTACCCGGATGGTCCCTGGAAGTCGCTGGTGACCTTGAGCGGGTTCCCGTTGATATCCGCCTGGATATTATTGATGTCAAAGGTGTTGGTGGGCAGGCCCACATCCACGAAATCGATGACGTGCCCGCCGGGCCGGTTGGTGTAGGTCAGCACGTAGTCCACGGACAGGGTGCCATCAGCGTTCCAGTAGACGTTGGCATCCACCTTATCCATGGAAAAGTCATAGGACTGCGCCGCGGCCGGGACGACCAGCAATGCAGCAAACACCAAGACCAGGAGGACAGTAGATATTCTTCGAAGCATGGCTACTCCTTGGGCTCGACCGCTACCACTTCGGTTCTTCCACCAATTGGTAGGTCGTCCCACAGTAGGGACATTCCACGGTTGGCGCGCCGGCGATCATCTTGACGTTCTCCGCCTTGAGGGCGCCGCCGCAGCTCTTACAGGTCATCTGCTCGATCTGAGTCTTGGCAGGCAGGTCCACGTTCAGGGTCACGTTGGTGTCGCCGGCCTTCGTCATCCGCTGGCTGGCGAACCAGATCAATCCGAAGCCGAACAGCACGCTCAAGGCGCCGCCGCACACCCAGGTCCAGCCGCCGCCCTGCGCGCCGCCCGCCCCCCAGACGAACAGCACTCCGAAAAAGATCAGGATCGCCGCAGCGATATACGCGATAATTTTCATGAAGGAACCTCCTGCACTTATATACGCATAGTCTACCCATTTCGTTGGTACAAGACAATTGACATTTGTCGCCATTTTCCCGTGCGTGAGAGGCCCATCCGACCTTCCCCGCCGAGACTGGGCCGGCAGACTTGCTCCTCGTGCAGTAAATTTCCCATTTCTCCTGCCACGGAAGGGCGTGTCATCAATATTTTACTCTCAGCTTGGCGTGGGTCTGTGACCCCGCCGAAACACCCGACCGAAGATACCGTCATAAAAGTCAAGCGGAAATAGCCGTTTGGTAGTTAGGATTAAATGGGATGCCGGATTTCAAAACGCCCAAGGATAAACATAGCAGTTTTCGCATGGCAGCGCCAATGATTGTCATGGTATGTTCGTCGCGCTGGCTGAGACGTGCACAAAAGATCTCCGTTGTTCCGTTCAAGTCCAGGTGATCAATCGATCCAGGCTGTCGGAAGCATCGCTGTTTGTCTCGCCGGAAATTGAGTTTAGGATGCTTTGAATATTTCCAGTCGGATCATAGGCATAGGTAGATTGTTGGAGATTGTTCGCAACCAGAAAACCGCCGCTGATTGTTTTGTTTGGTTGTCTCTGGTGAGTTGCGGGTTCCATGATTCCCCCAGTGGCTGACGGATTTCATTCCTATACCTGCATTGTCAGAGATACAAAGCTGCCGGGCAATTGAGACATGTCAGCCGTCCCATGTGATATTCATCCCGCATTCGGCACTTCCTTCTTGATTCGTGCAATGGAGGAACCGGTTTGGATGGAGGCGAGCGTCTGACAAATCTGATAACCCGATTTCGGGATTCTGCATATACTATCAGGCCATGCAAAATACAGACAATGCTAAACTTCCTCTTCCGGAGACATGGCATAACAGGATCCTGAAGGCAGCCGGCTACGCTGCTTCGGGATTCGATCATCCGCTTTACCGGCTCGGGGCGAAGGAGGGTCGCATCAGCGCCTACAGCCTGGCATTCCTGGATTGTCTCGACGGTCCCCAGCTGCTTTCCGTGGACTCCAGCCGCTGGACAGGCGGGATCGGGCAAACGATCCATTTCCATCTCAAGGAAACCATCAGGATCATGCAGGTGCGCGTCATGGTCCGGGCAGGTAAGACGAGCAAGACAGTGTTGGAGTCGGGCCATGCCTACCCTTCCCGCCTGAACCCCATGGTGTGGACCTACATCACCAAAACAGACATCCGGCAGACCCCGGGTTTGTGCATGGATATCCTTGCCAATGACCTGGCCGGGAATTTCGGCGCGGATCTTGTGGTATTCGATTACGAATAAAAGCCCGTCCCGTCGTCGGACACATCCTCGACGTAACGAACCATGAGATATCTGGCCCTGCCCGAATCGCCACGAGCAGGTCGAACTCCAGTGTGATGTCATGGTTCCATGCGGCAGAAACCTTTCAGATCTGGAAAGCATCCGGGGGCCATTTGGCGGAATCTTCCCTTACAATCAGCTCATCCATCGCAGGATCATCACAGGACGATAAGAGGCTCATATGAGGCCGGTCACAGTCAGTGTAACTCGTTCCTGGTTCGTTCCTGGTTCGTCCATAGGTTGTTCCTGACAGGATCCAGCCGTAATCAAAAAGAGAAGGTATCCAACCATGCCCAAAGTAAAGCTCAATCCCCTCATCGAAGAGATCCACGGTACCATGTACGACCTGGTCTTCAAAACGTCACCCAAGGGTGAAATGATCGTCACCAAAAAGCCGGATATGTCCAAAGTAAAGTGGAGCAAGGCCCAGAAGGCCCAGCGCCGGCATATGTCGCAAGCCATCACGCTCACGCACCTGGCCCTGGCCGATCCCAAAATGCGCGCCCAGTACGAGCGCAAAGCCAAAAAGGAAGGCCGCCGCGCCTGGAACATGGCCCTGTCCGACTGCCTGCTGGGGAAGGATCTTTACGCCAGGAAGTAAACGTGTATCCAGGATCTTGATCGAGACCCGGCTGGCCCGTATCCTGGACTACCAGGAAAGACCCTAAGAGACTGCCCACCACAAAGGACACAAGCAGCACGAAGGTTTAACGTTCCAAGGGCAGGATCCTTTTAGATCTGTGAAAAATGTAGCCGCCCTCTCCACGGTAGGCTACCGGGTGCCGGGCGTTGTCTGCAACCAGCAAAGTACGAACGCCAGAAAATTCAATAAACATCCCCCGGCTGTCCTCCACCGGGGGATGTGTTGTTGTCACGCTTTACGGCCCCTCTGGGCTTCTATCCGCTTGCCAGCGCAGACTATGGAGCAGCGCCGGGTACGATCTTTACCTTGTCCGTGCCCAGCACCTGCAGGCCGTCATAGGTCTCCCCGGTCAGGGATGCTTCGACGCTGGGACGGGTCAACTGTAACTTTCTGACCTCGAATTGGAACAGCAGGTCCATGGTGCCGTCATGGTCCACATCCCTTTGGCTCCATCGCAGGGGGGGGGCCCCGGCAAGGATCACTGTGGCAGGATCGAGTGTGGCTGCGTTGAACCCGGGCGTGGTCAGCACGGCGACCGGTATGACACCCCGGGCACCGAGATTGATCGGGTTGGTGCTGGAGCCGGGCCGGATGTCGATCTCGATGTGGAGTACCGCTGATGTTTCGAGCTCATAGGCGCCCATATCGCATGTGGCAATGCCATCTCCGTTGCCGTCCTGGGGGCGGGGCACGCTGCGCTGATCGGTGGACGGGCAGTCTGCGTCATTCGCATGATCGATTGCGGGTGAGCCCGGCAGGAGTGCCATGGTCTGGGTGGGTCCGCCGTTGTCGGCAAGCGGGCCCAGCCCCGGATCGGTATTGCTCAGGGAACCGCTCTCGGATCCCCAGCCGCAGCTCGCGCCGCTGTCCAGGTTGCTGCTGCCGTTGGTGATGGTCCCAAAGCAGTTGCTTCCGGGATCATTGGCAAGAATGGTGTTTTTCAATACAGCTGACGCACCGTTTGGATTTTCACTATAGATGCCGCTCCCCTGATTGTTCGTTACGGTGTTGCCTGAGACGGTGCTGTTGATAACGACCAGGGTTCTGTAATTATCGATGCCTCCCCCGGCCCAGGCCTGGTTCCCTGAAATGGTGCTGTTTGTAACAGTCAGGGTGCCGGTATTTACGATGCCTCCGCCGGCGCCATCGCCCGCCCGGTTCCCGGAGAACGTACTATTTGTTACCGTTCCGACATCGCCGTTGAGCAGGCCACCGCTTCCGGTAAACGCGTGATTCCCGGAGAAGGAGCTGCTCGTCACAGTGAGAGGTCCCGTACTGTAGATTCCCGCTTCCGTATCGGCGATATTCTCCAGGAAGGTGCTGTCCGTCACGGTCAGTGTGCCGGTGCTATAGACCCCGCCTCCACGACCGGCCGCTGCCTCATTGTCGGTGAACATCGTGTTTGTCATGGTCAGGGTGCCACGATTATAGACTCCACCACCACCGGTAGCCTCATTGCCAGCGATGGTACTATTCCTCAGGGTGACAGTCCCCTCATTAAGAATACCGCCTCCGAATTCCCCAAATTCCGGATTTGCGTCACTCCCACCCGCGCACGAACCGCCGCAAAAGCCATTGCGGACCGTCACCTGGTCCAGGGTCAGGCTGCCTGCCGGTGACACCTGGAAGACGCGCCATTGTGGATGATTCGGGCTGGCGGCTGCCTGGATGATGGTATTCGCTGCTCCCAGGCCGGTGATCGTCATCGCAGTGGTAATGAGGGGCAGCTGGTCGCCCAGGGTGATGGTGTAATTGCCGGCAAAGCTGATTTCATCCGTCCCCGTGTTGCCTGCCGCACATTCCCCCGCTGCGGCGCCCGATGGCAGGTCCGAGACGGCGGCAGCGATCGCTTCCCGCAGCGTGCACAGCCCGTCACTGCCTGCGACGGTATCTGCACTGCTGTTGACAACGATGCCCGCCGCACGCGCAGGTGTCACACGGACAATACCGGTGATCAGGAGGGTTAACAGGACAGCCAGGGCGAATTGGCCGCAAATGGATATAGGGTGAGCTTTCATGGCCTTACTCCTTCAAAAGGCGCTGAGCACGATCGTCCAGTTTCCACCCTATCTATCATTATATACATCTCTCATCAGTTTACAAGCAGAGGAAAGATCGCAATTTTGTGTATACCGGGCTTTGGAACCCTTGCGGATGGCGGCCTACACCACGATCCGGCGGGAGGCTTTGCGCAAGAGCAGGTACAGCCCGGCCAGGACGATGCCCAACCAGGCAGCATTCCAGCCGCTGGCAAAGGCATCGCCGATCGCCAGGCGCGATAGGGTGATGATGGGGGAGACATGCAAAAGGCTGCTGATCGCCAGGCCAGCCAGCAGCGCAAGCGCATACATGAACTGGGAGCGCTCCCGGTCCCTGAGCAGGACCGCAGCCAGGGCGCCGAAGGTGGCCGTGATCCCGGAGACGACCAGGGCCAGCAGGAAGATCCAGCCGGTGTTCCGGATGGCGATCCCGTTGACCTGAAGCAGGACCAGCCAGGCGCCGCACTGCAGCATGGAGAGGACGAGCACCGCCGAGAGCTTGGCCCCGACCATCCCGTCCACGGTCAGCGGCGCGGACAGCAGGGTCTGCACCGTGTTGCTCTCGATCTCCTCCGTGAGCGAATCGATGGACAGGCTGCCGGCCACGAACGCCGGGAAGAACATCAGGATCGGCAGCAGTACCGAGTACACGAACTCAAAGGAGGTGGAGGGCTCGCCCTGCAGGTCCGTGTAGCGCACCCGGATCCCTTCCCGGGCGCGCAGGTAGTTCTCGTATTGCTTGAGCGGCTCCTGGATGACCGTGCGGATCAGGGAGCTGGTCGTGTCTGACTCCGGCAGATAGAGCTTGATCTCGGTGCGGCCGTTTGCGTCCCGGGGGGTATCGACGATCGCACTGACCCTGCCCTCATAAAACGCTGCCTCTGCCTCGGCCAGGGTCCCGAACGGCAGGACCTTCAAGCCGTGGTCTGCCAGGAAGGTGCCCAGCGGACGGTTGGCCCCATCGACCACGCCGATCTTGATCCAGGCGCCGCTGTATTTCAGGACAGTATCCGCATCGTACAGCGAGAACATGCCCAGTAGCAGCGCCGAGGAAAAGGAGGCGATGAACAGCTGGATCAGGATGGCGATCAGGATCGTCCGGTCCCGGAAGACCGAGCCGAGCTCCTTTTTGACCAGGGCCAGGAACGGGATCACCGCAGGCCTCCCAGCAGATACCAGTTGTAGAGGAAATGGACCAGGGTCCCGACCATCAGGGCCGCCATATAGAACAGTTTGGCTTTGATCTTGAGCAGGGTCACGATCGAGGTGAAAATGAAATGGGCGGCCAGCGGCGCCAGCAGGAACAGGCCCTGGCCAAACAGCACCCCGGAGATCGAAGCCTGGGACACCATTTTGATGGAGACCAGCACCAGGAGCTTCTCGCCCACGAAAAATCCCAGCGCAGACAGGAAGGACAGCAGCAGGATCTCACGGACCGACCCCACCCGGCCATGGTCCGCCAGCACGACAATGCCGATGGATTTTGCGATCTCCTCCATCAGCGCCGAGGCCAGCAGGGTCACCGTCAGGATCATGCCGAACGGCAGGTTGGAGGCAAAGGCCAGGATGACGATCTGGGCCATGTACACGACCGGTATGACCAGCAGGCTCCAGAGCGGCACCGATATGTACGGCTGGGCACGTGCCATCAACAGGTAGATGGCGTCCGTGATCTTGCGGGTGATGGGCTTGTATCCCATCAGGAATTCCTCGTTGAGCAGGCGCGTCCCGGCAAACATGGCCAGCCCAAAGATGGCGGCCATCGGCAGGGACGGGAACAGGTATTCCCGCCAGCCGAACGGCTCCCCCCGGTACATCCGGACCGCCAGCGTCAGGGGCGAGATGTAGGCGATATCGCTGACATCCGTGAACATGGCCGGGGCCACCAGGTAGGCGGTGGTGAGCGTGGTGACCAGCATGGCAATGAAGGTCGTATCCTTGAAGGTGCGGTAGAACAGCGGCACCATCAGGTAGATCGCAAACAGGAACAGCGTGGTCGGCAGGAAGATCGCCAGGGTCAGCGGCAGGCTGGCCCGGGTGGACACGGCGATCAATGCGATGGCCGAGAGCGCAAAGATGGCGTACGGCAGCATCTTCCCCAGGATGATCTGGAAGGGCGTGACCGGCGCCGAGAGCAGGACGGTCAGGCGGCGGTTGATCTTTTCCTCCATGAAGCTGCTGGTGAAAAAGATGCTGATGAACGTGATCGGCAGGATGTAGATCATCGCCACGAGCACCTGGGCGAACGGCAGCGGCGGCGGGCTCAGGGAGGGGATGACGATCTCCTCCGGGCGGGTCGCCGGGGCCGCGCCCGCTGCCTGCGAGGCGCTGAGATAGTTGATCCCCACCCGCAGCGGGAACGCCTGCGGCTCCGGGTAGCTGCCGCGGATTCGTCTCAATTCCTCCCCTTCCATATACTGCTTCAGGGCCCGGACCGCATACTGCGATTTGTCGTCCGCACGCGACAGGACCTGGTCGCCGTTGACCAGCACGTCGATGGCGCGCTGGTCCAGCAGACGCCTGCCCTGGGCAACGTCCACCTGGACCACCGTGAAACGGCTGTCCTGGATGGGCGGCACATCCCCCGCAACGCCCACCTGGTACAGCCCGCTCCCCAGCGAGACCGTGTTCCGCAGGGCAAAGGCAGACAGGCCGACCAGCACCACGAGCGCCAGCGTGGCCAGCGGACTCATCCTGCCGCTGAACCGCCTGCGCAGCCGTGCCAGCTCACGCCAGGCGAGGACCAGTACCTGCTTCAAATAATAAACCTCTCAATCAATTCACCACACGCCAAACCAATAATTATCATGTCATCCTGAGGCGTTCTTTGCCGAAGGATCTTCTCTGGCCCGAGTCTCCTTGTGCCACACTTACTCCATCCGGCAATGGAGATCCTCCGGTCGCTTAAGAGCGCTCCCTCCAGGATGACATGAGACGGTGGTAAGCCGCCCTGATACTCATTTCCATGTCATTCTGGTGCGATACAATACCGCCATGATCGAACTCGTGGATGTCACCAAGAGGTACGATGATACTATAGTCGTCGACCGTTTGAACCTGCAGATCGAGCGTGGGGAGATTGTCGGGATGATCGGGCACAACGGGGCGGGCAAGAGCACCACCATGAAAATGATCGCCGGGCTGGTGGAGCCCACCGCCGGGCAGGTCCGGGTCATGGGCCACGACATGCAAAAGGAAAGCA
>JBLMZU010000064.1:0-10984 GCA_050258995.1 Bacteroidota bacterium | reverse complement strand
AACAGGCGCATCTCGTCGCCCACGGCCCAAAGCCCGATACGGACCTCCCCGGGCGGCCGCACCGCGTCTCCGCTGGGAACAGGCTCCTGGATCGGCAGCCGGGTCCCGCCGCTGATGCGCTCGGCGCGGATCTGTCCATTGCAGGTCAATACGAAACGATAAAAGGAGCTCCCCACGCCGCGGGCGATGACGCCGTAATTGTCATCCCCTGCGCACAGGCTGGGATGGGCAGTGACTTCGGCATAGAAATCGCTCAGCGGCAGTTCCCGGCGCATGCTGGAGAGGTAATACCCGGGCTGGGCCGCCAGCGACAGGCGGTTCATGCTGAGCGCCGCGCTGCCATGCTCGGAGACCGCTGTGTCCCAGGGCGAGCTGTCTGAGAACTTGTCGCTCAGGATCCGCGTGCCAATGCCCGGCTTCATCTCCGGTGTGCCGGTGTAGGTGGGCAGAGCCAGCAGCGTGGGCGTCGCCGTTGGAGGAAACCAGACAATGGTCCCCGTGGGAATCGGCGTGCCCGTCGGCAGTGGAGTCGCGGTGAGCTGGAGAGGTCCCATGGGCAGGCAGGCGCTTAATGCCATAACAGCTCCTGCAATGACCAGCAGGTTTGCGACAGCCCATCCCGAAAGGAGGCGCCTCATCCAGGCACCGTTCCGCGAGACAGCATGCGCCGGCTTTGTTCGGCACGCGGGATTTGCAGCGACAGATTGCGTGAGAGTCTCATAAACAAATAATGACAAATTACGTAAAGCAAAAAATACAAGCTGTTGTACAATAATTGCGAACTTCATTTTACCGCAAGGAGACTCTATGGCCGAAAAGCTTGTGCTTGTTACAGGGGCATGTGGTGAGATTGGTCAGGCGCTTGTCCAGGGACTATCTCAAAAAAGGGGCTATCGCATCGTTACATCGGACCTCGCTCCCCTGCCCGACAGCATCAAGGCAATCTCGGCCGAGCACGTGCAGGGCGACCTGGTCTATAAGATCAAGAATTTTTATGACTATGATTTCGATGTGATCTTCCATCTCGCGGCTTCGCTTTCCTCGAAGGCCGAGATCGCGAGTGAGGAGGCCCACCGCATCAATGTGGAAGGCACCATGCAATTGCTCATGCTGGCAGCATACCGCTCGGAAAAGTATGGGAAGCCTGTCAAGTTCCTGTTCCCCAGCTCCATCGCCGCCTATGGCATGCCGGACCTTGCGACCAAGCGTGCCAGGGGCACAGTGGGCGAGGATGAGTTCAACACGCCCCATACCATGTACGGATGCAACAAGCTTTACTGTGAAAAACTGGGGGTGTATTACAGCAAATACTTCGGCCAGAAACACCTGGATCCCAACCCGCCCTGCATGGTCGACTTCAGGGCCATCCGTTTCCCGGGCCTGATCTCGGCCTTCACCCTCCCCAGCGGCGGGACGAGCGACTACGGCCCTGAGATGCTGCATGCCGCGGCCCAGGGCAGGCCCTACGCCTGCTTCGTGCGTGAGGATACCAGGATCTCCTTCATGGCCATGCCCGACGCGATCAAGTCCCTGCTGATGCTGCTGGATATGCCGCGCGAAAGCCTCCAGCATCACGTCTACAACATTGCCGCGTTCGCCATCACGGCCGGTGAATTCCGGGACCGGGCGGTCAAAGCCTTCCCCGGCGCGCAGATCACCTTCGAGCCGAACCCGCGCCGGCAGGGCATCGTCGACTCATGGCCCGAGGATGTGGACGACAGCCTCGCCCGCTCCGAGTGGAGCTGGCGGCCTGATTACGACGCCGACGCGTTCTTCGATGACTACTTCCTGCCCGAGATCCGAAAGCGCTACGGCAAATAAATTTTCCTGTCTCGGAAAGGCATCGGAATAAGAAAGCGATTTTGTCTTTAAAACGAGCCGGGTGACAGTCCCTTCATTTCATTGCAGGGTGCTGTCACCTTGATTCTTTATAAGCCCTTTGCGATATAATTTTTTCCAATGAAAACCCGATTGTCATTCATTATTGTTTTTATCCCAATCGTCCTGCTGGTCCTGGGGATCTCCCTGCCCGTGGCGGCGGCGCCGCTTGCCCAGGGATTTATGACCGCCACCCCTCAACCGGATGGACGGATCCTTTACATCGTCCAGGATGGAGATACGTGTTCCAGCGTTGCCCTGAAGCATGGGATCGGTATGGCCCAGCTTCGCGAGTTCAACAGCCGCCTCGACGAAAACTGCACGCTGACCATTGGCCAGCAGCTCGTGGTGGGCCTGGCGGTCGTGAACGGACCCACAGGCGGCCCTGCGCCCACCCTGCCGTCTCCGACAGCCACCACCACCCCGGTCAGCGGCACCACGGAAATCTGTGTCCTGCTTTTCAACGATGCCAATGGGGATGCTTTACGCCAGGAGACCGAGTTCGGGGTGGACGGCGGGGCGGTCAGCGTTACCAACTTGAACGGTTCCTATTCCAAGACTCAAAACACCACCTCGGCTCCAGACCCTGCGACGGGAGAGCCGGTCCGCGCCTGCTTCGAGGATGTCCCGGCTGGCGATTACAACGTGAGCGTCGCACCGCCGGACAGCTTCAATCCCACCATGGTCATGACCTATAAACTGACCATCAAGGCCGGTGACCGCGCCTCGATCGATTTTGGGGCCCAATCCAAAACGGAAACGGCCAGCCAGCCTGTGCAGGAACAGGGCGGTGGTCGCTCGTCGGCCATCGGTATTTTCGGCATTCTGCTCCTGCTGGTCGGGGCAGGGCTGGGATATTATGCCTATCGCTCCAGCCAGCCAAAAAGTAAATTAAAGGGCAGTCCACTCTCCAAAAGATAAAACCGAAAGACCGCCATGATCGTCGGGCTTTTTTGTTTACGTGAGATGTAAAAACGAACGGGCACGAAGGTACATGAAGGTTTTTTATGTTTTCCTTTATGTCTCTTTGACCCGGCGTGGTGAATATTTTTATCCCATTGGGTATCTCATTCTCTGGCCTCCGATCAAATGCACATGCAGGTGAAAGACCGTCTGCCCGCCGTGCGGACCGGTGTTGGTGATCAATCGGTATCCACCTTTGGAGATGCCCTCCTCTTCGGCCAGCCTGCGCGCCACGCTGAAAATATGCCCCACCACCTGCTCATCTTCAGGCTCGAGCGTGCCGACCGACTCGATGTGCCGGTTGGGCACGATCAGGATATGGGTTGGAGCGACCGGGTGAATATCCCGGAACGCTGTGACCTGCTCGTCGCGGTACACAACCGTGGCATTGGCTTCCTTTGCAACAATTCTACAGAATATACAGTCACCGGACATCAGGTGGGCCGTCCTTGAAAGCTGGGATACGAGATAAATAAAACTGGCCTTTAAGGTCTTTGGGCCTGCTTTTTGACAATTATAAATCAACGATTTTGGCGTATTTTCGTGTGCCCCCGGGCTCTCGGTAGGACATATGTATAGTATTAGAAATATCTTACCGGGACAGGTCGTCAAACCAAAAGGCGATATAATCTCGCGCGAAGGATATCTTATGAATGTTACTCTCTTAACCTGGGTTGTGTTTATTCTCGCTTTCGGCGGCATGGTGCTGATCCATGAATTTGGACACTTTATTGCAGCGCGCATAAGCAAAATCGAAGTGGACGAATTTGGGATTGGCCTCCCGACCCCGGGAGCCATTACCCTGTTTTACTGGAAGGGGACGCGCTTTACCCTCAACTGGCTGCCGCTGGGCGGCTTTGTCCGTCCAAAGGGCGAGAACGATCCAAACGTCCCGGGCGGCCTCGCTGCGGCCAGCCCCTGGAAGCGTCTTTTTGTATTGGTTGCCGGCCCGGCAATGAACCTCCTGACCGCAGTTGTGATCTATGCCATCATCTTCAGCCAGATTGGCGTCCCGATTCCCGGTACGGGCCGGGTCATGGTAAACGCCATCACAGATGGCAGCCCGGCCGCGGTGGCTGGTTTTAAGAGCGGCGACATTTTTGTCAGCGGCAATGGCCAGCCCATTGACACTTTCGATCAGCTGCGTGTCATTGTCGATGGGAATGCGGATAAACCCGTTCATTTCGTGGTGGAGCGTGATGGCAAGCAGGTGGAGCTCACCGCTACGCCGCACATGAACGAATCTGCCAAAAAAGTCATGATCGGCATTGAGATGACCACCATGGAGTCGTTCAGGAAAACCTCCTCCTGGCTGGAAACCCTGAACCTGGGGATCCGCACCACCGGTTACTCGATCCGGACCCTGATCGCCCTGCCTGCCCAGCTGCTCCGTGGTACGGCAGCGCCTGAAGCAAGCCGTTTTATCGGATTGAAAGGGATTTTCGATATTCTGGGACAGAGTGTCTCTCATGATGTGCAGGCAGCCAGCAATCCTTCACCTGCGCCAAGCATTGGCAGCGGCTCTGCCCCGGTGTCCAGCAATCCCATGGATAAGCCAGTGCTGACTCTGCAACTGCTTGCCTCTCTCAGCATCAGTCTTGGCGTCTTCAACCTCCTGCCCTTCCCCGCCCTGGATGGCGGCCGTATTATTTTCCTCCTGCCCGAGCTGATCGTCCGCCGGCGTGTTTCGCCGCAGGTCGAGAACGTGGTCCATGCCATGGGCATGGCCCTGCTGTTGATCTTCATGCTCTACGTCAACGCGATGGACTTTATCAACCCTATTAATATGAAAATCCCATAAATGGCTACCGAACCTCTTTCCTTCCAAAAAGTTTTGGATTCCCTGTTGGACAGCCGGGAGTTCCCGCGCCGTTATTTGCAGGAGTTTTCAGATATCGGGACCCCCGAGCTGAGAACCCTGATGGATGTCTGGCCCCGGGTCGAGCTCAGCCGGAAGCTGGCCCTGCTCGATGAGCTGGATGCCCTGGCGGAAAGCGATACCCTGGTCTCCTTCGACGACCTGGCCAGCGCGCTGCTCACCGACCCCGAGCCGCAGGTGCGGGTACGTGCCATCCGCCTGCTGGACGAAACCGAGGATATCAAGCTGGTCCCCTCCTTCCTGGACATGTTGAATAACGATCCCGACCTGGGAGTGCGTATCGAAGCCGCCACTGCCCTCAACCTGTTCGTGGACTTGGGCGAGCTGGAGGAGATCCCCGAATCCATCTACCACCAGGTGGAGGATGCACTGCTGACCTCGATTACCGGCGAGGACGATGTTCGTGTCCGGCGTGCATCCCTGGAGTCGATCGGCTATTCCTCCCGTGAAGAGGTTGCCACGCTGGTCCAATCCTCCTATCAGCGGGAGGACCCGAACTGGAAGGTGAGTGCCCTCACCGCCATGGGTCGCTCCGCTGACGAGCGCTGGTCCGATGAAGTCACGCGTGCGCTGGTCAGCGTGAACGATAATATTCGCAGGGCAGCGGTCCAGGCGGCAGGCGAGCTCTCCCTCAAATCGAGTCGGCCCCTGCTGCTGCGTATGCTGAGCGAAGAGGACGATCCCACCGTCCTGAACGCAGTGATCTGGTCGCTGTCGCAGATCGGCGGCGAGGATGTCCGCACTTATCTCGAAAGCATGCTCGACCAGATGGAAGACGAGGAGCAAATCGCCTTTCTCGAAGAGGCCCTCGACAACCTGGCCTTCACGGAGGATCTAGAGCGCTTCGACCTGTTCTCCTATGATCCCGAAGAGGATCTGACGGAGATCGAAGAGGACGATGAATAACGTAAGTCTGGCCTGAATAGACCGGAGCCTTGTGGTATTCCCACAGGGCTCTTTTATTTTGATGCCCCGCCTGAGTGCGAGGGACTTGCAATGCTACGAAACAGACGAGACGTTATAATCTCCGGGCACTCCCTGTAGGGACATCTCATGTCGCTTTCCGTACTTGCCTCCACGTTTGTCAATAACATCCTGCCCATCCTGCTCATCGGCGGAGCGGGGTTTGCGCTGGGAAAAACACTCCATGTCGAGGCCCGCAGCCTGGGACGGGTCGTGTTCTATGTGTTCAGCCCGGTGCTGATCTTCAACCTGCTTCTTCAAAACCATCTCAAGCTCAACGACGCCATTGGCGTGATCGTGCTGACAGTCTGCATCATTGCCATCATGGGACTGCTTACCTATCTGCTGGGTACGTTCTTCAAGCTTGAGCGGCCGGTACTGACCGCCATCCTGATTACGACCATGTTCGGCAACACCGGCAATTACGGGCTGCCGCTGGTCGCTTTTGCATTCGGCGACCAGGCGCTGTCGTATGCGGGCATTTTTTTTGTGACCACCACCCTCCTGTTCTATACCCTGGGGGTCCTCATCGCCTCGCTCGGACAGATGAGCGTGAAGGATGCTTTTCTGGGCCTGTTCAAGATCCCTACTCTGTATGCCGTTCTGCTTGCCGTATTGATGAACGCGTACGGGGTCCAGCTCCCAGGACCGGTTGCGCGGGCGGTCGACCTGGCTGCCGGCGGGACTATCCCTCTGATGCTGGTGATCCTCGGTTTGGAACTCAGCCGGGTACAGCTCGATGGAAGCCGCCGCGCCATGCAGTTGAGCGTTGTACTGCGCCTGGTGGTTGCACCCCTGATTGCCCTGCTCCTGACCGGGCTGTTCGGGATCCACGGCGCTGCCAGGCAGGGTAGTGTGACCGAGGCCGCCATGCCCAGCATGGTCAGCTCGACCGTGCTGGCCACCGAATACCAGCTGGACTCCAAGCTCGTCACCGCGGTTGTTTTTATCAGCACCCTGCTCAGCCCACTGACACTGACGCCGCTGCTTGTATTCCTGGGAAAGTAACGTGAAACCGGCGAAGTCCCTGTTCCTGATTGTCCTGATGGCACTTGCTGCTCGGTTCACCGCGCGGCCGGCATATGCGCAACAGGCTTCAGGCATCGAACTGGAGAACGTTGCGGCTCTGGTCAACTTTGGGGAGCAGATCACGTTTGTCGCCACCATCAAGTCCTCCCTTCCCATCCTGGATGCGTCGATCATCGTCCTTGATGAGGTCCAGGGCATGACCGAGGTGGAACCGCTGGTGGTGCAGCAGGATGGCCGCACGGAATTCCGATATGACATCCGGAAAAAGGATTTACGCCCGTTTAGCCCGGTGAGCTGGAATTACCGGATCACCCTGCCGGGAGGCAGCATCGTCCAAAGCGAGGTTTACTCGACGCTTTACCAGGATAATCGCTTTGACTGGCAGACGCTTGAAGCAGGCATCCTGCGGATCCACTGGTATGGGGGTGATCCCGGCTTTGGACAGTCTGCCTTGGTCGCGGCTCAATCGGGCCTGGAGTCTGTCAACCGCCTCATTCCCACCGGCCTGGAGCAACCTGTTGAAATTTATATCTATTCCAACCTGAGCGACCTGCGCGGGACCCTGGTCCCCGGCAGCCAGGAGTGGGTGGCAGGCCACGCGGATCCGTCGCTTGGCGTGGTGATGGTGACCATTGAGCCTGGCCCCACGCAGCAGAACACCATGCTGCAGCGCATCCCGCATGAGCTTATGCACGTGATGCTGTATCGCGCGGTAGGCGAAGGCTACCGGAACATCCCTGCCTGGCTGAGTGAAGGGACGGCCGGCCTGGCGGAGCTCGTCAGCGATCCGGGCTATGACACCATCCTCCAGGAGGCGGTCGCGCGCGGGGACTGGATCCCTCTGAATACATTGTGCGGCTCCTTCCCCGACGACACGGACAGGGCATTCCTGTCCTATGCCGAGGCCCGGTCTTTTGCCGGTTATCTGCACGATGCCTATGGTTCCTCCGGGCTGTTAAAGCTGGCGACGGTTTATGCCCAGGGTGCAGATTGCAGGAACGGGCCGGAACTTGCTTTTGGAATTCCCCTTTCCCGGCTGGAAGAGGAATGGCATGCCTCGCTGACTGGTGAAACGCCGTTGCTTCCTGCCAGGCAAAACACCAGCCCCTACCTGGTGCTGCTGGGATTGATATTGATCGTACCGGCAACCGGCATCCTGAGTACAATGCTCGGAAAAAGGAATCGTCATGGATCAGAAACCTACGTCCGGAAATGAAACCGTCCGTGCCCATGTCTGGGTCAAGGGAAGGGTACAGGGGGTCGGTTTTCGCGCCCACGTGGAATACAGCGCCCGCCAGATCGGCGGGCTGACCGGATGGGTGCGGAATGTTGGTTATGAAACTGTCGAGGCAGTGGTCGAGGGGAAACAGGACAAGGCGGAACGCTTGATCGAAGCGCTCAGGCAGGGACCGCGCGCCTCACGCGTCGATGAGGCCCGGGTGGAGTGGGAAACGCCAACGGGAGAGTTTGCCCAATTTGGCGTGAAGAGGAGCCTGTAACGTTTGAGCGTTCCTAAGCAAATCGTAGAGTAGGCGTCCAGCGAGTTATGGCGCCTTGGCGCCACACTTTTCCAGACGCCCCTCTCCGAACCGGGCGTGCCCGTTTCCGTAGCACCCGGCTCTCCAGTCAGTCTTTATTCACTTTGGTACTGTCATACGTTCCGGCGTGAATCTGTGTATGGCAATGGTGGCAAACGACAACCGTCTTTCGGTTGCGTGCCAGCATGAATTTTGCCCAATCAGGGGTGGACTTTCGTCCCTGAAATTTCTTTTGGATGTCTGCCAGCTTGCGAATATGATGTACTGCAATTCCGTCTTGGGAACCGCATAATTCGCAGGTATCTGCCAGCAGTCTTTGGACAAGGTCATTCCGATTCACATAGAATTTCTCGACCTTGTCCGGTATGGCAGTAGCAAAGCTGGTACGGATGGGGTGATCTCCCAACCTGGCGTAATAGGGCTTGTCAGGACGTTTAGGGTTTGGGACTTTCACGATCAATGCTTTGACACCCTGTTCACCGGTTCGCTTGTATTTGGCAAAGACACTACTTCTGCTGATCTTGTGTTTGTTTGCCAGTGTTCGTGCTGCTGACTCCATGAACATGTGTTTTACAGGGTTAAAGCTATGCGCGACGTTGTACGCCATGCTATAGTAGTTCACGATTCCCCGGAGTTCGCTGCCATAGGTTTTCACGATCTCAAAGTCCGAACATTGGAGTAGTTCAGGACGATTGGCAGGTTTTCCGTTCCTAGTATATTTCATTCTCCAGGCGCGTGAGATTTGCGGGGGAACCGCTAGTACGGGTAGCATATTTATAGCTCGAGAGCGATGTCTGGTGTGTTGTTTGTTCTGCTTGGTCATCTGGTTGTTGTCGATGACCACCCGAATGTCATAGCCCAGGTAATGTGCAGGCTGTGTTGTGGCATGGGTGAGTAGTGTCTTTTCCTCAGAGAGTTCCAGCTTGATCGTTTTCAGAAATTGCATGATCTTTTGCTTGATCTCTTCCGCTTCTGTGCGCGGGCCAGCAAAGCCGAGAAGGAAATCATCGGCATAGCGGCTGTAGCGCAGGCTTCGGTAGTCCGGATCGTTTGGATCTCCAAGCGGGAGTTGGCGTCTTTGCTTTTCCAATTCCTTTGCCAGATCTTTTTTGCCTGTCTTGCGGGCAAATCTTAAGCGTCCATTGATCCGACCGTATTCCAGATTTACCTTGCGCCTTTTGCCTTTCTTGTATGCAGGTATGAGCTCATTTTCAACGAATTGGTCGAGCTCATTCAGGAAGATGTTGGCGAGGATGGGACTGACTACCCCGCCTTGTGGCGTGCCTGAGTAAGTGCTGTGGTATTGCCATTCTTCCAGATAGCCTGCTTGTAACATTTGGCGGATGAGTTTGAGGAAGCGATTGTCTTTGATGTTTCGGGCTAGGATTTCCAGCAGAACGTAATGATCGATGTTGTCAAAGCATCCTTTGATGTCACCTTCAATGAACCATTTGGTTCCTTTCCAGCTGTGGTGGATTTGTTTGAGAGCGGTATGGCAACTTCGATGAGGTCTAAACCCATGTGAGTACGGTGAAAACCTGGGTTCATAGTATGCTTCGAGCACCATTCGGATCACTTCCTGAAGAAGTTTGTCACTCCAAGAAGGTAGACCGAGCGGTCTTTGTTTACCATTTGCCTTTGGGATTTTCACGCGTCGCACTGGTTTCCATTGGTATGTTCCGTCATGCAGTTGCTGCAATATCTTTTCGATGCGCTCTATGGACATGCCATCCACGGTATCTTCTGGATCGGTTCCGGCTGTTGTAGCTCCCGAATTGGCATACAGCTTGCCATAGGCAGCCAGGAACAGCTCTTTGTCCTGTATTCTGCGGTATACGCCGCTGAGGGGATATCCTTTCTTTCCCAGCTTGTGAACAATATCTAAGAATTTGTGATTGTGGGCCATCCGGCTAACTCTCCATTCAAAAGATATTTGACTAACCTGCCTCACTTCGCCCTGTAGCTGGCTTTCCCAGCTTCCCTGGTGGGGCGTGACTCCCACGACTACTATTGAGGCTCCGTGACCGTATGGCTCGCGCCACGTAGGTCATCCTGTGTTCCGGACATAGAGTGGACGTAATAGGTTACCGTAGGTACTCTGTTCGTTTCCTTGCCACCATTCATTATGGCGTAGCCCCGCAGGAAGAGTTGCAGCAATATGTCTCGGAATTATTGCTGCCATGCGAGGTACGGGTTTCAGCCAGTCTGCCCGTAGAGGAACGGTTCCCTCCTCGGAAACTGGAGTTCAGACAATACAGTCTTTACCTTAATAACCAGCCGTTGCGAAATCGTCTTGAAAGTATCTGGCCTTTCTCAATTCGCTTTACCTGGATGCTTTGTTCAGTCTTCCCTTTTGGTCCGACCTAACCAGGTTCGACTCTTAGCTCTTTACTCTTTGGCTAAGCCCTGCTTTGCAGGGAATCCTCTAGCCGTTTCACAGCGCACCGAGGCCTCTCTCCTTCAAGGATACCCAGCGTCCCAGGCCGATGACGAGGTGGTCCAGCACCTCCACATCCAGCAGCTTGCCGGCCTGGATGATGGCGCGCGTCACGGCGATATCATCCGGGCTGGGCGTGGGGTCGCCGCTGGGATGGTTGTGCACCACAATCAGCGCCGAGGCGTTGCGGCGGATGGCTTCCTTGAACAGCTCGCCGACGTGCACCTGGGACGAGTTGACCGAGCCCTTGTACACCTCCACGGTCTCAAGGACGCGGTTGCGCGTGTCGAGCAGGAT
>JBLMZU010000063.1:0-6356 GCA_050258995.1 Bacteroidota bacterium | reverse complement strand
CTGCCGGACGAGATTTACCAGAATGGCGTCCACCTGGAAATTTCCCGTACCAGCCGGGAGAAGCCTTCCTTAAAGAGAACCTCTTTTATCCAGGAGTCGGCCTTCGACCGGAAGCGCCTTGGAGGCGGGACCTTCGAGATCCTGCTGACCGACAAGGGCCGCATCCTCGAAGGAATGACCAGTAACTTCTTCTACGTCCGGGACGGAACATTATGTACTGCAGGACGAGGCGTGTTAATTGGCGTGACCCGCCAGACGGTGATCGGTCTCGCCAAACGGGAAGGGATCGACTTCTGCATCCGAGCCATCCGGATTAATGAGCTGGACACCATTTCTGAGGCGTTCATAACAAGCAGCTCGCGCGGCATTGTGCCCGTGGTCCGCATTGACGACAGCCAGGTGGGGGATGGAAAGGTGGGCAGGATGACAGCCAGGTTGATGCAGTTGTATAACCAGGAAGTTCTGTCTTTGGCGGAAGATATCATCCAGGGGTAGAAAATCAATGAAAGAAACAGTGCATTGGCCTGTTTACTTTTATTGTTATGAACCGTACCGTTGGTTTTTTGATGAAAATGGGAAACGAGGAGAGAGTCGATGAATAATGTCCGTCCACAACTCACGATGCTGACAGAAGAACAGGTCCAGGAGATCCATCGATACACACTGCAGATTCTTGCCACGACCGGCGTGCGCGTAGACTCACCGTCCGCCTTGCAGATGCTGCGGAAACGGGTGGGGGACTCCATGGTCCAGGATCGAACCGTTCGCATCCCTGCCGAGCTCGTGGAATGGGCGATCAAGGTTGCACCGCGCCAGATCCAGGTCTACAACCGGCGCGGGGAACCGCAGTTTTGCATTGGTAGGGCAGGGGATCGGACGCGTTTCGGCATTGGGGTTACGGCCTTGTATTATCAGGAACCGGAGACGGATACGCCGGTGCTCTTTCAGCGACGACACATGCAGGACATGGTCCGGCTCGGCAATAAGCTCCCGCACTATGACATGATCTCGACCGTTGGGATCGTCCGGGATGTGCCGGAGCACCTGACAGATCTCTATGGCAGCCTGGAGCATTTTGCGAACGGCATTAAGCCCCTGGTGCTGCTGTGCTCGGACGAGCACAAATTCGAAGACGTCATGCAGATGTTCGAGCTACTGCATGGAGAAGACCTGGGCGAGAAGCCATTTATCATCCCGTACTTTAACCCCGTTTCGCCGCTTGTCATGAATGAAGGCACCGTGGATAAGATGCGGATCGCCATTGAGCGCGGCTTGCCTGTCATCATTTCCAATTACAGCATGTCTGGCGCGACCACCCCGATCACCCCGGCAGGGACGGTATCTGTCCTGCTCGCAGAGCTGCTTGCAGGCCTGGTGATCGGGCAACTGTACCGGGAGGGCGCACCCATGTTCCTTGGAATGCTGCCTGTGTACTTCGACATGAAAACACTGATGAATTTTTATGACCCGCAGAGCATCCTGGTGAGCTTGGCTTGTGCCGAGATGATGGCCCATTACGGGCTGCCGCACTGCGGCACGTCGGGGAGCGGCACCGGCTGGGGTATGGACCTGCTGGCCGCCGAAACCTACTGGATGAATACCCTGATGATGACGCTTACCAAAGGCGGCATCGCGCCGTTTGTCGGAGATACCCTGGGCTCGAAGGCCATTTCCCCCCAGACTTTTATCTACTGCCACGAGATCATCGATCAAGCGTTGCGCTTTTCGAGTGGCTTTCAGCTAGACGACCTGCACGTCGGGCTGGAGGAGATCCACAAGGTGGGCGCAGGTAAGAGCTATGTCTCTGCACCGACCACACTCAAGAGATACAGGACGGGCTACTACGTCAACCCGATCTTCCCGCGCTGGAGTATGGAAAAGTGGATCGAGGCCGGTCAGCCACATGTACAGCAGCGATTGCGGGAATATACGATCGAATTTATGAAGGAGCTTCCGGCGCCGGAAGATCATGAGGACTTGCTGCGAAAAGGGGAGGAATTTATCCGGGCCAGGAGCTAGGGAAGTCCCGGGGTCCAGCCGGGATAAAATAGGAAAAAAGTTTATTGACTCATCCAATTTCAAGTGATAAACTCAATTATCTAATTCTTCTTGAAAGGAGGCACGTAGACATGCAAGCCACATTATCCACCCAAGTTGTATTGAGCGCGCCTCCCAAAGGTGAATCCTAGAGTACGGTTGGTTCCGTTATCCGATTGGCTTCATCCGCAGGCGTACTCGGCCTGCGGTTTTTCTTTTAACTACAACCAGACCCGACAGGTCTCCGCAGGAAGTCGTAAGCAGAAGACCTGTCAGGTCTACGATTAGATAATATGAATACAAATGATTACATTGAGTTCTTCGACGGGCTCGACGATGATGATAAGCTTGATATACACTTGGGGATCGACAAGCGGCGGCCCTACCAAAAGATGAGCCGGAAGCTGATCGCGCAAGAGCGGCAGTATGTCAGTGAGCAGGATGATTCGAGCGCCAGCTTCAAATTCACCTACAAGGCAGCCAGATTTGAGGAATGGTGGCTTCTGGAATCACTGGGTGAGTTCTATGAGCACAAATGGATCACTGATGTTCTGCGCCGCCTGAAGGGTGGCAAGGAAGCCTCAGTCTACCTTTGTCGTTCCGGACCTGCCATCGATGCGCCGCTGGTCGCAGCCAAAGTCTACCGTCCGCGCTCGCTGCGCAACTTGAAGAATGACGGGCAGTACCGAACCGGGCGCGTGGATCTGGATGAAAATGGCCGCGCGATCGTCAAGGATGGTGATCTGCATGCCATGGCGAAACGAACGAACTACGGCGAGGAGCTCCGTCACCAGTCCTGGATCGCGTACGAATACCAGACCTTGGAAATGCTCCACGCAGCAGACGCAGATGTCCCCAGGCCGTATGCGATGGAGAAGAATGCCATACTCATGGATTACATTGGAGACATCGACAGCGCAGCCCCGACTCTGAATGGCGTGACCCTGGATCCAGACGAAGTCAAGCCGCTTTATGAGCGCGTCATCCGGGACGTTGACTTGCTGCTCGCCAACCAGCGGATCCACGGCGATTTGTCTGCCTACAATCTCCTCTATTGGGAGGGTGACATCACACTGATCGACTTCCCACAGGTGGTTCAACCCGATTCCAATCCTGCCGCCTGGTCTATTTTTCTGCGCGATATCACCCGCATTTGCCAGTACTTCACCACGCAGGGTCTTCGGCGCGATGCCCGTAAACTGGCAGCCGAGCTATGGATCTCCCATGGTCATCGAGTAATTCAGGAAGTTGATCCCCGGGATCTGGATCCCGAGAAGAACGAAGACAGGCGAATTTGGGAAAAGCAAAAAGTAAATAGATAAAAGCAACCCCGGCAGAATTCCTGTCGGGGTTGCCATTTAATTTCGGCTGGCAAACAGGCTCATCATCGTTTACCCCAGAGACCGTAACCTTCGCTCCTGCGCTTCTCGCGCATCTCGTGCTGGAGATGGATTTCTTCCACGTGAGCGGCTTTTTCTTCGATGGCAGCTTCCAGCCACAACTGGCCCTTTTCGGCGGTGGCATGGCTTCCGGCTCCATACGCACCGGTTTTTGTGTCATCGTCCCACGGTGGATTGGCGATCAGGGAGCCGCCTTCGATCCAGTCCATGTAGTAATCGGGTGTGGTGACGAAATCCATTTCATCCACCACGCGTTCCATCCTGCATAGGTCGGGCCTTAAATGAAGCAGGTAGGATGTTTCGAGCTCGCAGGCATGTCCCATTCCGCCGATCGGTGACGTGCGATATTTTTCCAGGGCAGCCGCCCCAATCTTTCCTGATGTGTGCAGCCAGGCAGTTGCACAAAAGATCCTGCGGTGGCGCTCACCGGCGTACTTGACGATGTTCACCAGGAAGGAGGAATTACCCCCATGTCCGCTCATCAGGTAAAAACGGTCAAAGCCGCGTGCAACCAGGATATCGATTACAGCCACCCAAAAATCCTCAAAGGCGCGGCCACCTGCATTCAAGGTTGCTGCAAAGGAACAGCGATGTGTGCTCACTCCATAAGGCATCACCGGTAAAGCGAAACTGCGCGTAGACATCTTATTGGCTGTACCCTGGGCAATACTTTCAATGATAATGGTATCCACCGAGAGGGGGAGGTGAAACCCATGCTGTTCGGTGTGACCGATCGGAATCAGGATCACTTTGCCACGCTCCGAGTCTAACGGTAAAGGATCAACCAATACGGGTGCGGATGGGTTGGGAAGTCTTAGACAGCAGGATGAAAGATGCTGCAGAAAGAAAGATTGTGGATCCAAGCCGGACGGCGCCAGGCAATAAACGCGCGAGAAGCCATCATCCCGCAGACTGTCCAAAAGGTTTGAGACATATTGAAACAGGAGTGGCTCAGGGATTTCAAGTCCACTGCCACGCCAGCCGAAGGGAAAAGCCGGCAGGAGACCGATCTGTGACGGGTGACTCAATTGGCTGGCGAGCAAGTTTCGATCGTAGCCCGAACCGAGCGGTAAGACCAGATGTGTATCGCGCGGAAGTTCAGCAACTGCGTCCCAGGTCAAATGGTCATAGTCAAAAAATACTGTCATAAAGGTCTCCTTCAAACTTTCAGTTTATCATATTTGCGTGTAGTCATTTTGATATACACAGCATTATTATCTAAACTTTTCAATTAAACAGAAAACAGGCCGAACTCAGATGCATACCGCACGAGGCCGGAGGCTTTTCGGTTGGTAAAGGATATTGCCATAAATTCTTCATCCGCCCCATATTCATTATCCAGCCCGTGATCAGAGGCTCTCTCAAATCCAAAGCGATGATAGTATTCAGGACTGCCCAGGACAACACAAAAATCATATCCAAGATCTTGCCCGCGCCGGAGTCCCATCAGTATCAACTCTGAACCTATTCCTTGCGACTGGACCTGGGGAAGGACTGCGACGGGTGCCAGGCCGACTCCATTTGCTTCAGTGGGTGGGGAGGTGGTAACAGGGCTAAAGAGGATGTGCCCCAGGACGTCGTCCGCACAGACAGCCACCAATGAAATAATGGCTTTTTCGTTTGCACGTAATGCGTCAACCAGTCTGCTCTCTGCATCCGTCGAGAATGCCTCGCATAGAAGGGCTCTGACCTGCTCAACATCCTTTTCCTGTTCCTCGCGAATTACATAATCCATCATGCCCCCGGTAGAAGATGCCAATCCAGAAATCGTTCCATGCGCTCGTAGGCATCGTAAAGGTTCTCACGACGCAGGAACCCATGCGGTTCAGCTGCATACGTCTTGTATTCGAACACCTTGTCATGGCGTTTCAGCGCCTCAACCCATTCCTCCGATGCTTCCGGGGGAACGATGGTATCGAGCAAACCATGAAGAATAAGTACCGGTTTCTGCACGTTTTTCACATCGCTGATTGGTGAGCCCTTCCAATAGATTCCCGTATTCGCCGAAGGATGTCCCAGGAAAATCTCGGTATAGAGACGCAGCCGTTTTTCACACTGGGCCCAGGAGCTGACCAGGTTGGAATCCCCATATTTTGAGACGCCACAGGCGAATAGATAATCGGGGTCGCGCGACAGGGAACAGATCGTCATATACCCGCCATAACTTCCGCCAGCAATGCCAATACTTTCAGGGCGGATTTCGGGGAAGCCTCGCAAATATTTTGCCGCAAAAAGACAGTCCTGTGTATCGCCAACGCCCCAGTTGTCATAATTGGCACGCTCAAATTCCTTGCCGTATCCAGTGGAGCCCCGATAATTGGGAGCAAGATAGGTATAGCCCTTTGCAGTGAAATACTGAGCCAGCTCATCCCAGATAAATCCATACTGATCCTTAGGCCCACCGTGCGGGTATACAATTGCCGCGCCATTCGATTTTTCAGGCCTGTAAAGGAACGTCGGAATATTCAGCCCATCGAAGCTTTTGTAGCTGACGAGCTCGGGCAGGACCATTTTATTTCTTTGCAGAGCAGGTGGGTTGGAGAAGGTCAATTGAGTCATCTTACCGGAGGACAGGTCCATTCGGTAGAGATCGGGCGGCAAAAGCGGACTCTCGTACTCAAAGGTTATAAAGGATGCGTCCGGTGACCAATTGGGGTTGGAATGCATACCGGATCCGCTTCGCTGGTCGACGACTTGGCCTGTAGCTGCATCGACGAGGCTCAGATCGAATGACCCGTTCCGGTTTAGGATGACGACAAGCTGTCGTCCATCTGGTGCCCATTCGAACTGATATACATCGTGACCTGTATTGGTGAGTTGATGGAATCCTTCGCCATCCGGCCGTACAAGGTAAACATCCTCGCGCTCGTTCTCCTGCGCGATAAAGGCAATCCATTTTCCGTCGGGCGACCATTTGGC
>JBLMZU010000062.1:0-7754 GCA_050258995.1 Bacteroidota bacterium | reverse complement strand
GTCCCAGATGGTGACCGAGCTGCTGGAGCTTTCGCGCATCGAATCAGGCCGTCTCACCCTGGACCTTCGCCCGGTCCCCCCATCTGACCTGCTTGCCTCCGCCAGCCAGCGGATGCGCTTGCAGGCAGAACGCGCCGGACTGAAACTACGCGTGGAATGTGCGGAGGATCTACCCAGGGTATCCATGGATATCCAGCGGATGGAACAGTTGATGGTCAACCTGATCCATAACGCCGTCAAGTTCACGCGTCCGGGAGGAGAGATCGTTTTGATGGCGGAAACAGGGACCGGCGAAGTCCGATTCGCCGTTCGCGATACGGGGATCGGCATCCCCGCTGAAGACGTCTCGCGCATTTTCGAGCGCTTCTACCGCGTCGACAAGTCCCGAACCGGCAGCGGGACAGGATTGGGGCTATCGATCGCCAAGCATATTGTGGAGGCCCACAAGGGCCGCATCTGGGCGGAAAGCATCGAAGGACAGGGAAGCTCGTTTTTCTTCACCCTGCCAACCGTATAATCCCCTTTACTTTTCTCCGTCTCCTAGCGCTTTAGGGCATTTGTCTTCTTGACATCGGCGCGGCTGGAGAGCCACACCTGGACATCCACTGCCTTGCTTTCAGCAGCCGGTTTCAGTCGCACGTACGTTCCATCCGGTTTCATCACACGGGCGCGGGTGTTGTCGTTCAGGTAGATCTCCAGCATTCCATGGCGCACATACTTCACCTGCTCGGGGCTTTCCAGCGGGAACACGACCTCCACGCGGTGATCGTAATTGCGGGTCATCAGATCCGCACTGCCCATGTAGATTTCTTCATTTCCATCGTTGAGGAAGTAATAAATCCGGCTGTGTTCCAGGTAACGACCGACGACGCTGATCACCTTGATGTTCTCGCTGATCCCCTTGATGCCGGGTTTCAGGCAGCAGATGCCTCTCACCAGCAGATCCACTTTCACACCAGCGGAGGATGCCTGGTAAAGCAGGTCAATAAACTGGGGATCGACGATCGCGTTGACCTTAAAGATTAGATGGGCAGGCCGTCCCGCCTTGGCATGATCGATTTCGCGACAAATGAGTTCTTCCATTTTTTTGCGCAGATTGACGGGGGCCACCAGTAATTTTTGATAATCCTGTTTCGTCGAATACCCTGTCAGATAATTGAACAGGTCGGTGACGTCGGCTGCCATTGCATCGTCGCAGGTAAAGATCCCAAAGTCCTCATAGATTTGGGAAGTGACGGCATTGTAATTTCCCGTGCCGAGATGCAGGTAACGGCGAATGCCATCGCCCTCCTTGCGTACGACCATGGTCACTTTGCAGTGTGTCTTGAGCCCCACCAGCCCATAGACCACATGGACGCCCATTTGCTCCAGCGCCTTGGCCCAGCCGATATTGCTCTCCTCGTCAAAGCGCGCCTTTAACTCCACGAGCACCGCCACCTGTTTGCCAAGCTCACTGGCCTCCAGAAGCGCTTCGACCACCGGTGCATTCTGGCCAACGCGGTAGAGGGTCTGCTTGATGGCCAGTACATCGGGATCCCGCGCAGCAGCCTTAAGAAAATCGATGACCGGGTTGAAGGAATCATACGGCTGGTGCAAAAGAATATTGTCCTGCCGGATGGCTTCAAAGATATCGGCCGCCATGGTAACGTTCCGAAGCTCCTTGGGCACCATCGGATGATAGATCGGAAACTTCAGATCATGCCGCTCCACATTGTTATAGATTTGCCAGAGGTTGCTTAAGCCAAGCGGAGCAGGCAGGACGTAGACATCATTCTGCCGGATCTCCAGGTTCTCGATCAACAGCTCACGGACCTGATTCGGCATGTCGTCATGGATCTCGACCTGCACTACTGAACCGAATTTCCGCCTGCGGATGCTTTGCTGCATGTTCTCCAGCAGATCGTCTGCCTCGATCTCCTGGATTTCCACATCTGCGTCGCGGATGATGCGGAATGGATAGGCGGCAACGACCTCCAGGCCCGGGAACAGACTGGCAAGGTTTGCGCTGATCAACTGCTCCAGCCAGACGAAATAGTGATGGTGAGGCACCGTCCCATCCTTGCGGGAAGCGCCTGAGGAGCGTTTGATGGGGACCAGGCGCGGCAGGGTATCGGGCACTTTCAAACGAGCAAAGCGTTCATGTCCCTTTTTGTCGCGTACGACGATGGCAAGGTTCAGACTCAGATTGGAAATGTGGGGAAAGGGATGACCGGGGTCCAGGGCCAACGGCGTCAGGACCGGATAAACAACCTGGTTGAAATAATCGTTTGCCTTGCTCAGCTGCGATGGGCTGAGCCTGGAATAGTCCAGCAAATGGACGCCGACCTTATCCAGCTTGCGGGTGAGTTTCTTATTGAAAAAATTGAGGGCGGTTCCATACAGCTCATGCGACACTTTGCGCGCTGCAGCCAGGACCTCGGGCGGGGTGAGGCCATCTGGAAAGACTTCCATGATGTGAGCCTCCACCTGCTTGCGAATGCCGGATACGCGCACCATGAAAAACTCATCCATGTTCGAGCCGAAGATGGCCAGAAATTTCAGCCGCTCAAGCAGGGGATTGGCCTCGTCCAAAGCTTCGTCCAGCACGCGGCGCTGGAATTCAAGCAGGCTAAGCTCACGATTGATGAACAGGTCGGGCGGCAGTGTGATTTTCTCGTTTAGCATATGGATACAATTTGAACGATCAAGTTTAAGAGTCATTCAGACAAAAAATCTTAATAGGAGAGGCACGCACCCCTCTTTTTATTACGCGGAAGACCAAATCCGGGCAACAATCCCGGACTCTCGGATATTCTACCATTTTTACCAGAATTTTCGCTCAACAGAAAATGTATAAACTGGCAGAATTTTGTTGATTTATTCCCAGGGAAAGGGCTGATCCGGCGCGGGGCGCCAGAAGGTGTGGATCTCGCCCATCGCCGCCACAAAAGTGGATATCGCCTCGGCGCGGCGCTTCTCATAATAGCCGCGTACAGAGTCCAGGTCCGGAGAGGAAGCGTCCTTCATAAAATCAGCAAGCGTGTGGGCAAAGACTTCCGCGTCCTGGATGTCGCCCATCAGAGTCTGGTAGCCATTCATTTGCTTGAGGATTTCAGGGGGGAAGCGATCCAGTAAAGGATGGACGATCTCCACCATATAGCGAAAGGCCTTAAAAGCAACTCGTACCCTGTGAATCGTGGACGAGCGGGTGCGGTCGATCCATCCCAAGCGTTGTTTCACGGTCAGGAAAGCATCATCCACCACATCAAGCACCAGCGCATCGAGATGATCATCTCCCCAGGCACTCACATCCTCCTGTGTTTTTTGAATCCAGTTTTCCATCTCCGAAGTCTTGCGCTTGTTTAGTTTGATATGCAACTCCTGCATCATCTGACTTTCGACGGAATGCAGATGCGTCTCAAATTCCTCCAGTTGGGGAAGCTCCGGCAGAATCCCGGACAGCTCGGACAGGATGACCTGGGTATCGCGCAGTGTATCGAACTCATCAAGCTGATCCTTGAAGGCATGCGCCATCTTCTTCAGCCGAAGTTGCGGCGAAATGGAATTTAACAACCGTATATAGGCCAGCATTCGCCGGGTTGCGACCCGCAGATCATGGACGGATTCCTCGCTAAACTCGCGCCGGCAGTTCTGCAGCTCAGCGCAATAGTTCTCCCAGCGCATCGCCAGCGCATCGAGCAGGAGCTGCTTGGGATGTGGGTTTGATTGTCCCAGGTCGGGTAGGTTCATAAGGCTTCCATCACATGAAGTAAAGACCATCCATTGCAAAATACAGAAAAGAAAGGTTTATTCCGTCTATACAGCCTGTCTCCGATGTGCGGGGCAGCCTGTCATCAACATCATCATACAACCCTGCGTACCCCCCGTCAATGATAGAAGAGCAGAGACAGCAAAAGTGCCAAAAGGTTACATAAAATGCCCAGAACGTGTTTGCATATTTGTTTTTCTCCTGTTAAGTGCTTGCAAAACGCGGATGGGAGTTTCCATGCTATCCTAGGGGCATGGAAATATTTCTTGCCGTAACATCGATCGCACTACTGATTGTGCTCATTGTAAACTCACGGAAGAAACAGCACGATTTCCTGTGCCAGCAGGAAATCTCATAGAAGAAACACTGACCGAGCAAGAAATATTTCCTTCTCTCTCCCCTGTATAAGAGCCAGGCCCTCCTCCCTGGCTCTTATACTTTAAAGTCCTCGAGAGCGCCATTTAAGCAATTTTTGAACTCACATTTCACATAAGTATTTTTTCACCCCTTTCCCCCTGGTGAACAATAGATGAGCAATCGTTAACCAACTCTTAAAGCGCTCTTTATCAGGTCTTAAATTAGATCTGCTATAGTATTGTAAATGAGATTAGCCCGACTGCTACTGATTCTTAAATCAGCAACGCAATAGATCTTTAGATGGCAATACGCGAAGAAAACATATTCCCAGGTTCTGTGCAGATCCTGGGGAACTAAATGACCAGCGATTTGTCCCTTCGACTTTACCGGGCACAAGCCTTACAAAAAAGGATATTGGAATGGAAATACTAATTAGCTTACTGATCGTCTGGTTCTTGATAGGTTTCCTGGCCTTCTTGTTTCTGACCTTGTTGCTACGAGCCGGTAAACAAAAAAGAAGCTCCACTGTTCCCAAGCGCCCGCTTCTCAAACGGGTTACGAATCTGAAATGAAGGAAATGCACCACCGCAGAAGCTGAAAAATCTCCCCTAATATGCTATCCGGGATGATACCCGCCATTTGCTCAATGGCGGGTATTTTTTATTTCCGGAACAGAGAGTAAAGAAAAAGGTCAAAAACTCAATCATTAACAAGATGTTAACCAGTTCTTCTCATGTCCTTAAAGGGTGGTTGATAAGATTTCAGCGTACAAAAACAAGGAGAATACTAGAAATGACCAAAACTGTTCGTTCATTAATGTTCATCATCGTCATCGCCAGCTTTTTACTCGCTGCGTGTGGTGGCCAGGCTACGCCGCAGACAGTCACCGAGGTGCAAACCCAGATCGTCAACCAGGTCGTGACCGCCACGCCCGATGGATCACAACTCCCTGCCGGTTCCGTCCAGATCAACGGCGCCGGTGCGACCTTCCCGCTCCCCATCTACACCGAGTGGACGTATGCATATTCCTACGTTGACCCCGCCGTGGTCATCAACTACCAGGGCATTGGCTCGGGTGGTGGCAAGAAGGCCATTGTCGATGGGACCGTGGATTTCGCCGGTTCCGACTCCCTGCTGAAGCCGGACGAATATGATGCCGGCAAGGACCTGCAGATGTACCCGATGGTCGCCAGCGCCGTGGTTCCGATCTATAACATTGCCTGGGCCAAGGAAGTTCCCCAGGGAACGGCACTACCCAAGCTCATTTTGGACCGCCAGACACTCGTCGGCATCTACAACGGCAAGATCACCAAATGGAACGACCCTGCCATCGTCGCTCTCAACCCCGACCTGAAGGATTACCTGCCGGATGCCGGGATCACGGCTGTCCATCGCTCCGATGGTTCCGGGACGACCGAAATCTTCACCAAGGCTTTGACCTCCTTCAGTCCCGACTGGACGGCCGGTGGCGCATCCTCGGTTGAATGGCCCGTGGACAAGGCCGGTAACGGCGTCGGCGGCAAGGGCAACCAGGGTGTGGCGGCTGCAGTCATCAACACCCCCAATTCCATCGGCTATACCGAGATCTCATTTGCGACCTCGAACAACCTGTCCTTTGCCGATGTCGTCAACAAGGCTGGTACCAAAGTGACTGCAAATGCCGACAGCATTGCCTCTGCCATGACAAGCTTCGGCTCCAAGGCCTTTGATGACAAACTGACCGCCACGATTGTGGACGGCTCGGGCACCGGTGACTGGCCCATCGTTGGCTACACCTACCTCATCCTGCACACCACCAGCATGCAGGACTGCACCAAGGCCCAGAAGCTGCTGGATTACATCCACTGGACCCTGACCGACTCCTCCGCTGCAGCCCGCGCTGCCAAGCTTGGTTATGCCGTTCTGCCCGGTGAAGTCCGTGATACGGTGCTCAAGAAGCTTGGCGAAGTGACCTGCAACGGTCAGCCGCTCACGATGCCCCAATAACTTGCTTACCTCCCCCTAGTCCCTGGAGGGTCTCACATTTCTGTGAGACCCTCCAACCCCTGTTTATTCCCCGCAAACGACATCCCTTTCTTCACTCTGTCGGGACTACAGATTGGAGAAAGGGATCTTGTTCGCCGGGTCTAGGAAACGATATGACGACAAAATATATTCAGCCTCTTCCCGAGACGCACTGGCTTACGCGTTGGCGGCGTCTCGTTCTACACGGGGACCTGCCATGGAAATGGATCATCGTGATCGCATCGATCCTGGTAATGCTCCTGATCATAACCATTGGTGGAATGCTCTGGCGTGAATCGGCCCAATCCCGTTCCACTTTCGGTTTTGGATTTCTCACCCCCACCACCAATCCGGATTGGGACCCGGTCAACGATCAATTTAAAGCGTGGCCGTTCATTTATGGAACATTAATTACATCGTTTGGTGCATTGATCCTGGCGATCCCCATCACCCTGGGAATTGCCATCTTTGCTTCCGAGCTTTGCCCACCCTGGCTCCGGCTTCCTTTGAACTGGCTTGTAGAGCTTCTGGCCACCATCCCCAGCGTGATCTATGGCCTCTGGGGCATCTTTATTTTTCTACCGACAGTCGTCGGACCGACCGGTCAATTTTTGTACAAGACGTTAGGCTCGGTACCTGGCCTGGGATATTTGTTTGCCGGACCTCCCCCTGCAAGCGGCGCATCCCGTCTCGGCGCGATCTTCATCCTGACGATCATGATCATCCCGACCATTACCGCAGTCACGCGAGATGTTTTACTGGCCATCCCCAACAACCAGCGGGAAGCATCAATGGCCCTCGGTTCGACCCGCTGGGAAACCATCTGGAAAATCCTGCTTCCCTATGGACTTTCCGGCATTCTGGGTGCCGTGCTGCTGGGTCTTGGACGGGCGCTGGGGGAAACCATGGCAGTCACCATGGTGATCGGCAACTCGATCGAAGGCAGCGCCTCCTTATTAAGACCCGGATATACGATGGCCAGCATCATTGCCAACGAGTTCGCTGAAGCGGTCACGCCGCTGCATACCCAGGCACTGATCGAGATTGGGTTGATCCTCTTTTTCATCACTCTCATTCTGAACGTACTAGCCCGTCTCCTGGTATGGAGTGTGGCGCGCAGGACGCCGCAGGAGGTACGCGCATGACTGCCATCGCCTCCTCCCGGTTCCAGCAGCTGATCGAGAAAAATCAGAAGCATCTTACATCCCGCCGCAAGACAGTCAATGCCATCATGCTCGCCCTTACAGGGTTTATGACCCTCCTGGCGCTCATTCCCCTGTTTTGGATCGTCGGGTATGTCATTTACAAGGGCGCTCAATACATCAACCTGGACTTCTTCATCAACCTGCCTCGTCCCCTCGGGATGGAGGGAGGCGGGGTGCTGAATGCCATTCAAGGCACACTGATCATTTCCGGGCTGGCAGCCTTGATCGCCATCCCGCCGGCCGTACTGGCTGCCTTCTACGCGGCGAACTATCCCAATACACCGCTTGGCACTGCGCTGCGTTTTAGCACGGACGTGCTGGCCGGCACTCCTTCGGTTGTGATCGGTCTCTTCGCCTATGCCGTCATTGTCAAACCGATGGGACATTACTCCGGGCTGGCCGGGGCGATTGCCATGGCGATCCTGATGCTGCCCACGATC
>JBLMZU010000061.1:0-18227 GCA_050258995.1 Bacteroidota bacterium | reverse complement strand
GCAAATCGGTTCTGTTGATGGATGACGTTTCAACGACCGGATCGACCATATCATCCTGTACGGACGCGTTGCTGTCAGCAGGAGCGCGCGAAGTGTACGCGATCACCATTACTCGAGCGCTAGCGCACCATGATCTAAATCGTGTTTGACAACCGCCCAGACAGGCGGTTGATAATCAAAACAGGAGGTTCTATGACACCGAAGATTGAGATCGTCGCTCGCAACATGAGGCTGACCGATAACCTCAAGGAATATATCGAGAAAAAGACGGACAAGCTAGAACGACATCTCCAGGAAATCGAGGAAATTCGCGTGGAGGTGTCTCATGCAAAGTCCGCTCGCAGCGCCACGGATCGCCAGGTGGCCCAGTTGACCGTCCATGGCCGGGGATTTATCCTCCGTACGGAGGAACGGGCGGATGATGTTCATGCAGCGTTTGATACTGCTCTGGATAAGATGCAGCGCCAGATTGAGCGTTATAAGGGCAAGCGTAACCGTGGACGAGGTGATGGCCGCTCGGCAGCGGAAGTGGTCGAGGAAGAGATGCCAATCGATGAGGAGACAGGCGAACTGCTTCCCTTAATCGCCCGCCGTAAAAAGTTCGCGGTGCTACCCATGAACGAGGATGAAGCCGTGGAACAGATGCGACTGCTTGGGCATGACAATTTCTTTATCTTTTTTAACCCCGAGCGGAACGCGATCCAGGTATTGTATCGTAGGCGAAATGGCACCTACGGCTTGATCGAGCCTGTGGTTGGCTAGTACAAAATTCACTTATAATTACCAGCCCGACATCCGTCGGGCTGGTTTCATGAAGGAGTGACCATGGATTTTGATGAAGTTGATTTTGACGACGAAGAATACATCTCAGACTCGATCGACATGGGAACGGTTAGCAAGGTCATGTACGAATTTCTACAGGCAGTGGGTGAAGACCCTGACCGGGAGGGGTTGAGGAATACGCCGGCGCGTGTGGCGCGTATGTATGGTGAGCTTCTCAGTGGTTACAACATGGATGCCGAGAAGATCATCAACGGGGCCCTGTTCAATATCACCTACGATGAGATGGTGCTGGTGCGCGATATCGAGTTCTACAGCCTGTGTGAGCATCATCTGCTGCCGTTCATTGGCCGCGCCCATGTTGCCTATATTCCGGCTGGCAAGGTCATTGGGCTCTCGAAAATTCCACGCATTGTGGATATGTTTGCCCGCCGCCTGCAGGTCCAGGAGCGGATGACGCGCCAAATCGCCGACCTCCTGCAGAAAACCCTTGAACCGCAGGGAGTGGCAGTTGTGGTGGAGGGAATGCACTTATGTTCCATGATGCGCGGGGTAAAGAAGCACGATGCACGCATGACTACTTCGGCCATGCACGGCGCTTTCCGTGCAAACCTGGCGACCCGCCAAGAGTTCTTGGAAAATATCGCACGCGGGAGCAGACCGCTTCAAATTTGATATAAATTGCTGGCGGAAGCTGCACTACTGCCAAGAATTTTGCTGACAATTACTAAAGAACAGAGAATGGGAGAAGAAATCAAACCATCTGAATGGTTATTCGGTCAATCAGACTGAACTGGAAAATTGCAGACTATCCAGGCAGCGAGAGTTACTGGTTCCTGAGGGCCTTTTGTACGACTTCCGTTATCCAACGATTCAAACTCTGATCTTTTAGCTTTGCTTGAATATAGGCCTTGCGGTGTAACTCAGCTGGCAGGCGGACAACAAACTTACCTGAAAATGGCTTTTCAGGTGATTCGTTGCGCTGAGCACAAAAATCGAGATAATCATCCACGGATTCCCGAAAAGCGCGTTGAACTTCATCAACCGTCGTTCCTTCAAATGTAATCACATCGCGAACATTAATCACTTCCCCATACAAAATGCCCACTTCCTCATCAATTTCAACTTTACCAATATAGCCTTTGTATTCCATCATGGCTTTACTCCTGCTGTTTCAAGAAATCTGCGCAACGATTTGACCGCACCTTTATTGGTTTCTTTACGCGGATGAGGGCGGTGAAACACAGCCCGAACATCTTTCAATGCGACGCGCACACGTGAGCCGCTTCCTTCTGAAATTTCAGCACGTAACGCGATCAAGAGGGCTTCAATATCTCGCCAAGCAATATCAGCTCGTTCTGGCTTCTCAAAAATAGCTTCAAGAGTTCTGCGATGTCTCTTATCCACACTCTAATAATATCAGAAAGTGATACTGCTATCAAGAGATGTTTTGGCTTATATTCATTCTTCAACCCCACGAAACTCCGACACCCCAGTCCGGATATATTGGAAAACATCGCGCGCGAGAGCAGGCCGCTTCAGATTTGATGTGATGAATTTATATATTGTGGCGCTGAAATCGAAGATATTCGCATCAGCTTGCATTATGCATCTTTGGGATATCGTTGGGGGGAAACAGGCTAGGAAATGGGGCCTGCCATAACCCAGAACAAACTCCCAGATACATCCACAGTGCCAACCATCTGGTGTGCACGCTCTTGATTTTAAGATTCATGAGCTAACGCAAGAATACGCTGCTGGATTTCGGGAGAAACCCACATTCCTGCTTCACTTATGTTCCTTACACAAGGCGCAATTTTTTCAACTAGTCCCTGAGATTTTGCTTCCAATAGTACTTTCAAAGTCCCCCATACTTGTAGGCCCGCCACTTGTGCGGTACGGCGTGCCAACCCATCATCAAGAAGAATGATGTGGCTTGGATTTTCCAATGCCAACGCCATTGCCGCAATTTCACCTGCTCCCAAATCCAATGCAAGCCATTCTGATGGCATCGACTTGGGATCGACAATATTGAGCCATGAGTAATCAGTAGGATCTGGAACATCATAGCCCTTATTTCGTCCCGCGAGCAATTCACTTTTGACGGCTTCAGGAGTCCACACTTCATCGAATAACTTTGGAAGCCATTCGATCGCCTCAATGCGATACAAATAGAGCAAAGGAGATGTGTTAGAGATCGCTTTAGGCATCTTTGTTTTCTAAGTCGTCAAGCTCCGCAGTAAGTGGAAAAACCCTATAGCGATTTAAACTAAGCAGGAATTCAACCCGTGGCATACCTGCTAACTCAGCGGCACGGCCTGAGGAAAGCCTGCCCATTTCGAATAACTTGACCGCTGCTAATACACGAATTTCGCGCCCAAATGATTCAGCATCTGTCTTTTCCGCAAGAAGTACCTTATCCGGAATTTCTATTGTTACTTGTTGGAGAGCCATTCTTACTCCTTCTAACTCCAATTTTACATCGCTTCTACCTAATTTTCCTGTTGATTTCCGTAGTCGAGGGGAGTCCCTGATGACGCTGACAACTAAACCGCTATCGTAATCCCCAAAAACTCTGACACCTCAGTCTGGGCATATTGGAAAATATCGCGCGCGGGTGCAGGCCGCTTCAGATTTGATGCTGACTGCCCGTGTTCTCAGATGAGCTGGGATATCCCCTAAAATGCGATAAAACCCAAATTTTGATTGGCTCTTCAGTAGTTTTCACGCTTCATTTGCGAAAAACCACCTGGGAATGTAAGGCCTCATGCCGGAATGGTCTTCCATAGTGTTTCTAATGTGTGAAATCGGTCAGCGGGACAGCTAAAGTGAGGATTGCAGCCTGTTGCTGCCTGGTTGGCTGAGTATCAATGGGCGGCTTTCCATCCAGATTTGGCGCCGCAGCCGGGCTGCTGTCTCCTGAATTGATTCGTTTCGAAGAGGATTCTGATAGGTGGGAATGATCTCCGCCAGAGGCACCACGACGAAGGCTTTTTCCCAGGATTTGTCGTCACAGGATTTTCCATCGAACAGAATGATGTCAATATCCATGGTGCGTGGGGCGAACTTGTTCTCGGTCCTTTTTCTTCCCAATTGGAGCTCGATGGGGAGGATGATCTTTTCCTTGAGATCCGGCCAGTCGAGTGGCGTGATATAGGAAACGCAGGCGTTTAAATAGTTGGGTCCATCGGCACCTACCGATTTGGATTCCCAGGCATTTGAGATGCCTATGATCCTTCCATGTTCCTGCAATAACTGGATCCCCCTTACCAGATTGATCTCCGGCTGAATGTTCGAGCCCAGACTTAAGTAGGCAATGTGCGATTCATCCATCTCTAGTACGTTCTACCTCCACCCCGACGGATTCGGCAAAGCGAACTGCGCCGGGCTTTTCCACACTTACGATAACCTTTTGTACACCCTCTTCCTCGAGGCAGATCCTGGCCAGATCATTCGCCAGCGCTTCCACGGTAAGCCGGTTTACTGATTCAGCGTGAGCCAAAACCCTTTTACTCATCGTGCTGTAGTTGATGCAATCACTGAGGCTGTCTGTCTCGGCTGCCTGGCGGGTATCGGTGAACATCGTAATATTGATCAATATATTCTGAGGGCGGGTGCGCTCCCAATCATGTACACCGATAATTCCGCGTGCAAGAAGGTTTTTGATGACGACTTTGTCCATGGTTTATTCCTTTTGCGTATAGTTAATTTGATGAAGCGAATTTACAGGCGTTCTGTAAATATCTCAAACAAGATGTCGACCGCCATCCACATGGATGATTTCGCCGGTGATGTACGGCGGGCAGGTAAGCAAGAACAACAGTACCTCCTCCACTTCAGTTCCCTCGGACCACCTTCTCATTGGGACATTTTTGAGAATGTCATGGTTCTTGTTTCCGTCGGATGGAGGAAGGATGGCGCCCAAGGCGAGGCCATTTACAGTTATATTGGGTGCCAGGGCGACCGCCAGGGAGGCGGTCATAGAGGCCAGGGCCGCCTTGCTGACCGTATAAGGGAAATGATCTGCACCGGGACGCTGTGCACGCCAGTCGAGGATATTGATGATCCGGGCGCCTGGCTGGGCCTGCCTGGCGAAGGACTGGCTGAGCAGGAAAGGCGCGGTCAGGTTGATCTGCAGGTGCTTCTGCCAGTCTTCCAGGGAGGTGTTCTGCAGGGACCGGGACTCAAAGATCGCCGCGCTGTTCACGAGACCGTGCAAAGGCGTGGATGCGTTGATTAAAGGGACCAAGCCAGCGGCCTGGGATGGATCGTTGAAGTCCGCCTGGAAGACCCATGCCCGGCGTCCCAGCCCGATGATCTCGTTCCGCAAGGATTCTGTGTCGTCTTCCGAATTTGAATGGTGGATGGCAATATCGGCACCCGCCTGGGCGCAGGCCAGCGCGAATTTCCGACCTAGACGCCGCGCCGCACCCGTGATCAAAAGCACCCTGCCGGTCAGACTCTCACTCATCCGCCTGGATTTTATCACCCAAATTGGTGCCGCCATGATATGGATTATTGGACTATATTTGTCATGTTCTTGACTCGCGTTTTTTGTAGTGATAATATGTTCACGTCGTCGTTAAAAATAGTAGAAGTGTTTTGTGTTCTCCCATTAAAAATTGAGAAAGGGATCAAGAATGACTACGAATCAAAACCCGCCCATCTATACCGGCGACATCGCGGCACAGCACATTGATCCGTCGCGCGAATATTCAGGGCAGAATCAGGAGATCGATTTTACCCCCGAGCAGCATGCCATCTGGGCAGACCTGTTTGCAGGTATCCACCAGCCTTATCTAATGGAACACCTTTGCAACGAATACAAGGAGGGACTTGTTCAGCTCGATCTGGACCCGCTTCACATCCCAACAGTTGCGCATCTTAATCAACATATCACCCCGAGGACGGGCTGGCATATCGAGCGAACCGTTGTCCGTTATACGCTGGCAGATGACTGGTATAAGAAGTTTGCCCAGCGTATTTTCCTGATCACTGACTACCTGCGCACGCGTGACCAGATTGAGTTCACGCCCGAGCCAGACATGTTTCACGACATCTTTGGCCACCTGCCGTATTTGACGATGGGCTTCTATGCCCGGATCGAAGACAAATTTGCGCCGGCCTATATGAAGGCAACGCAGGAGGAGAGGGAGGTCATCAAGAGACTGGCCTGGTACAGCACCGAGTTTGGGCTGGTGGTCCAGGAGAACCGGTTTAAGGTCTTTGGCGCCGGGATCATCTCGGGTCGGGCAGAATTTGCAAATGCGATCATGGAGTTTTACCGGCTTTCACGGGATTCAGTGATCGATTACACAGGCAATGTATTCGAGCAGCTGAATGAAATTTTCGTCGCTCATAAGAGCGATATTTACCGGATCATCGACGGCGTCAATGATCTGCATCGAAAAGGACAGATGTCGTCCCAGGACGCCGGCTGGAATGTCGTCCATTCCCTGTATAAGACATTGGGAATTGAGCGTGAAGGGATATTCGGAGGAGACGTGATCCTGGCGCCCTTTGATATCGCGACCATTGCTCATATTCCGAAGACCGTGTATGCATTCAATCCGATCTTCTTTGTGTGCGAGTCCTTCGGGCAAATGGACGAGTTGCTTGACTCCTATTTGAAGCCGATTGCGCAGCGCAGCTGATCATCGAAAACCGCCTCACGAAACGATGGGGCGGTTTTTTCTTTAATCAGTCTCTCTTCCTGCGTGCAGGATTTCAGTTGTGATGAACACAGCGGTGAGGACGACCAAAGCGATCAACTGCGCCATGCGTATTCCGCCCAGGAGCAGGGTGCTGTCGCCGCGGAATGCTTCGAGCAGGAGACGCGATCCTGCTGTCAGCCCCGTGAACCAGAGGAAATCAGAACCCGCCAAAGAACCTGTCCTGCGCAACCAGATAAAGCTAAAGATCAGAAGGGATGCAACCAGCTCATAGATTTGCGTCGGATGCCGGATTGCATTCCATAACTCGATTCCCCAAGGCACGTTTGTTGGACTTCCGAACGCCGTTCCCGCAGCAAGCTGGGAGAGGTGCAGGCCAATTGCCAGGGTTGCAAATAATGGCGTCAAAGCGTCCAGGGTAGACCACAAGGGAAGCCTCTGCCGCTGGCCATAGACGAAGCCGACCAGCATCGCAGTCAAAAGCGCGCCAACCGGGTCGAAGAGATCGATGTTGATCGAGAATATGTTGAGTGGGCTCTTGATGAAAACCTGTAAATGCTCCAGCACAAACAGAAATCTTCCCCCCAGCATATAGCCGAGCAGACTGTAATAGACCAGATTGTTCAGCGCCTCCTTTGATATGCCATGCCGGGAAACACGCTTTTCTGAAAGGGTGAGGCCCAGCCAGATGGCAACCAGGATCAGAATGAGGTGCCGGGGAGGTGCGAAAAGAGAACGGAAGATGTTGAGCATGTGAATGGATGAAAATTTCCAATCTCCACCCGCAGTTGCAGCGCGGATGGAACGGGTAACGTGTTATTTTAGAAGCTCCTCAATCCGGGTACGAAGCAGAGCTTCAGCCATGGGACCGCCGATGACCACTTCATTGACGGTGCCGTCCCGGTTGATGAAGAAAGAAGAGGGCAGGGACTTCATCTGATACGACTTTGCCACCCTGCCAGCCTCGTCCAGGAGAATGGGATACGTCAATCCCTGTTCCTTGACGAACGGCAGGATGGCATGCGGATCGTCCTGGCTGGTCATGTTCACAGATACGACCGTGAAACCCTGGTCTTTATAATCCTTGTATACAGTTTCCAGGGTTTTCATTTCGGCACGGCAGGGCGGGCACCAGGTGGCCCATAAATTGACCAGGACTGCCTGGCCGCGAAGATCCGAGAGCTTTATGGTGTCCCCGCTCAATGTTTTCAGCTCGAAATCCGGAGCAGGAAATCCTTTTTGTGGGGCGGCGATGCGGCCCGCGGTGGAGCTTCCGCTTTTGTCGGCGCTAAAGAACATCCAGGCGCATCCGGCGGCGAGCAGGAGTAGATAGAGAAGTCGTCGTTGAGTCTGTTGCATTCCATTCCTTTTTCGACTACACTGGGATTCAATCACAATGATAAGGAAATTTCCCATGTCCTCAGATGCAGTGCTCTTTGCAGGTATGCATATCTCGTCCGGGCGCAAGCCGGTCACGTTCGCCGCATTGGATCATGGATTGAACGTGACGATTTTAACCCAGTGGGATCTTCCGGCGGTGATTGACTGTCTGAAAGAACATGGCAGCGTACAACTGGCGATCGATCTGCCCAGTTCGAAAACAGGGCGCGAGCTTTACCAGGGATTCCAGGAAAAGATCATCGAGACAGGTTTCCAGCCTTATTCCACGAAGGAGGGAACACGACTGTGGGCCGAATCGGATGCCGAGGAATGTTACCTTAGCTTCCAGCCGTTGCTTCTTTCACGACGCAGTCTGGAGGGCCGCCTGCAGCGTGCCGTGATCCTGTATGAGGAAGGATTGCAGATCAGTGACCCAATGGATTTCTTCGAGGAGATCACGCGGCACAAACTTCTGCAGGGAGTGCTTCCCACGGGGAATATTTATTCATTCAGGGAACTGGATGCCCTGATCATGGCCTATCTTTCCTGGATGGCAGGAAGCCCCTCCGAAAAAGTGGTGCTTCGCGACCAGACTCTTCTGCCGAAGATCATTGAGAATGACTGAGTAGTTGTGGAGGGCGTGTATCCCTGTTCATAGTTCGGCTGACCCATATCGCCAGAACAACCAGCCCAATCACCATCCAATAGCCGTCCGAGATGGGACGCTCCCAGATGATGATGCTTGCCAGGAATAGTACGATCAAAATGGGGATCGTTTTTTCGCTGGCATGAGCGCTCGATGCCAGCGCCCAGAATAGTACGATGACCAGGGGAGGAAAATCATATTGCAGTGCATATGGTGTGGAGACGAACACCACCAGCAGGGAAACAACCAACACCTCCAGAATCGAGTCAGATTTCCAAACGGTGCGCCCCAAAAGCCATAGGCAGGCCAGCACGACCACGATGTAAATCCCATATCTTGCAGGCACAGGCACGGAATACCACTTCAGCCAGTCCAGGAGGGTCGTGTTCAGACGTGCCCCGGTAACCTGGTTCGGGCCGTCGAGTACCTGGGTGATGCCCTGGCTAAAGTGGGGTTGTAGGAAGGGCTGATACCAGCCCGGTGTCAGAAGCGTGGTTACAAGGACCAATGCAAATAAAGTGACCAGCGCAGTAATAACAGGACGCAGAAATTTGTTTCGCACCAACCACAGTGCCAGGACAAGCATGGGCAGCAGCATAATATTAGGCTTGATCAAAGCCAGTGCCATGAAGATCCCCATTCTGTTCCAGCGCTGGTTTTTGTAAGCGAGCAGGATTTCGACGGTGATGACAAATAGAATGATCCCGGCCTGTTCGAACTTCCAGGTCGTCCAGGCGAAGAGGAAGGTCGCCAGCAGGTCCAGCAGCCAGCCGCGCCAGCCTTTTGGAGGAAAGCCCAGAAATTGCTGCAGCCGGAGCAAGCCATAGATCCACAGCGCCAGATTGAATAACATCCAGATGGCGCGAGCTGTCTGAAAGGGGAGCAGGCTGAGAGGTGCGATGGACCATCCGAACCAGAGAGGATAGTAAAAGGGATTGTTGCCTGCCCGTCCGGTCACTTCCATGAGAACTGCCGCGACACGGGTGTAATCATAGGGATTGCCCCCCTCCAGCAGCACACGTGCGGCAGCGTAATAGCCACGAAAATCCTGGCCGTATTCCAGAAAAACATAACCTGCCATCGCTGCGCTTGCGATCAGCCAAAGACATAGGGAGGCAAAATCGAAGAGCTTTTCGCGCGAGTGATCCATGGATTAGAACGCCAGGATAAAGCTTTCCCTTAAATGGAAATCCGGCTGCAGGCCTGGATGAGCCAGCGCCCAATACGTTTCGTTTCCATCCTGGGTCTGGATGACGGTGGTAATCCCTGCCTGTATTTGATCGTCTGTGTCGAGAATGCCGTTCAGGTCAACGGCTGCATCCAGGCGAAAGCGATCCCGTTCACGGCGGATGTCAAGTCTCAGGTCCTGGACCTGTTCCTCCTCTCGGAAGCCGATCCGTCGATAGGCGTCCATACGGAAGGCATTCCATTCACCGGAAGGGGAGAGATTGAACTCCCAGTACCGCGGCTGGTCAGGAAGAGCCAGAAAGAATTCAAAGCAGGTTGCCAGCCACAGCTCACCTTTTCGACCCGGGCTGGAAACAGATGTAGGGAACAGGATATCTTCTGTTCTGCCTGTCAGCAAATATTGAACTTTCAGGAGGCCCTGTTCCCGGGTGATCCCGCCCGTGATCATAATTGCGGGCGGGTGAGAGTCGGGGAACGGGATCAGTGCAAAGGATTGCTCCGTCATACCGCCCGGGAGACCTGGCTTTGGATGAGGCTGCGGATCTCTTTTTCGTGAGCCTCAATCGATTCGGTCAGCTTGAACTGGACCAGTGCCCGCAGCAGGTTATGCTGGGGATGCTTCACTTTAAAGTACACATTTCCCGCCAGGTGATCGGTGAAGAACCGCACGCCCAGCTCAAAGGCCAGCAGCCGGATCGAATCATATAAATATTCATAATCGGCCGCGGTCAGGAAGTTGCGCGCCTGGGCGAGGTAACCCGTCAGGATCGCCTCCCCAATCCCCGGCTCGAAGTGAACCGACTCCCATTGCTCGGTCTCCTCACCGAGCGGGTTGCAGCCCGAGCGCATGCAGTCGCCGATATCGTAATGGATAAGTCCCGGCTTGACCGTATCGAGATCCACCAGGCTGATGGCGCGGCCGGTCTCTTCGTGAATCATGACATTGTTAACTTTGGGATCGCCATGGACCGGGCGCAACTGCAGTCTTCCCTGTTTACGGGCATTTTCCAGGATATGTGCCCATGCACGGCGGGCGGCGACAAAGTCCAGCCCGAGCCGGACTTCGGTGTTCGGTACAAATCCATTGTGGGAGACCGTGCGATCGTAATGCTCCAAATAGAGCGGCGTGATGTGAAAGCCTTCCAGTGTGTCTGCCAGGTTCTCAACTGGCAGGTCGCTGATGAGACGCTGGAAGGTACCGAGGGCGTGTCCCACCTCGCGCGCATGATCGGTGCTATGGATTGTATCGAACGAGCGCGCTCCTTCGACATAACTGATGGCACGCCAGAAGTTGTTTTCGCCATCGGTGTAAAAATCCTGGCCATCCCGCGCCTTCAGGACGCGAGGCATTTCCCATGAATGCCCCTCCTCGCGGGCCCGCCTGCGCATATGCTCGGTAAAGGTGCGCATATTTTGCATGATGAGCCTGGGGTGCTTGAAGACCTGCGTATTGATGCGCTGTAATACGAAGTGATTTTCATCGTTTAAGTCCGTGGTAACCAGATAAGTGTCGTTGATATTCCCGTTCCCGAACTCACGAACTTCCAAAACCCGCCCTTGTGGAGTGAACTGCTCTGCGACGGCTGTATAGTGATGCAAATGATATCTCCCAACAATCAAAGAATAACCCGATTATATCCGCGATGCGGATGGTAAAATGAAAGCATTCCAAACAGGCAGGATTTTCTATGACAAACGACCTTCAAACTCGTGCAATCAATACAATCCGGTTCCTTTCCGCGGATGCCGTCCAGCAGGCCAATTCCGGCCACCCCGGCCTTCCCATGGGAGCCGCCAGCATGGCGTTTACTCTCTGGACCCGGCACCTGCGCCATAATCCACGCAACCCCAAGTGGGCAGGGCGTGACCGGTTCATCCTCTCGGGCGGGCATGGCTCCATGCTGCTCTATTCCCTTCTGCATCTGACCGGCTATGACCTGGCTTTCGATGAAATCAAGAATTTCCGGCAGTTCGAAAGCAGAACCCCGGGTCATCCGGAGTATGGGTTGACACCGGGTGTTGAAACCACAACCGGCCCACTGGGCCAGGGGTTCGCGACGGGGGTTGGCATGGCCATTGCCGCCACGCACCTGGCTGCAACCTTCAACAAGCCAGATTACGAGCTCATCCAGTCCTATATTTATGGCATTGTGACAGACGGTGACTTGATGGAAGGGATTTCATCGGAAGCCGCTTCACTGGCGGGACATTTGCAGCTGGGGCGACTCATCTACCTCTATGACGATAATCATATTTCCATCGATGGTTCCACAGATCTGGCCTTCACCGAGGATCGCTGTGCACGCTTCGAAGCCTATCACTGGCATGTGCAAAGAGTGGAGGACGGCAATGATGTGGAGGCTGTCGACGCGGCCCTCCGGGCGGCAAAAGCCGACCCGCGTCCCTCTCTCATCGCGGTTCGCAACATCATTGGATTCGGGTCCCCGAATCGCGAGGGTACCTCCAAGGCTCATGGTGAGCCGCTGGGTGACGAGGAGCTGAATGCGGCCAAGGAAAATCTCGGCTGGCCTCTCGAGCCGCGCTTCCTCATCCCCGGCGATGTACTGGAGTTCTATCGTGATGCAGTGGAGCGGGGCCGCGACCAGGAGGCCGAATGGAGCGCCCGCCTGGAGGAATATAACAATGCCTTTCCGTCCCTCGGCGCAGAATTGAAGAGACGTTTGAGCGGCCAGCTCCCTGAAGGTTGGGATGCCGATCTTCCTTCCTATCCTGCGGATGCGAAGGGCATGGCAACCCGCTCCTCGTCAGGCAAGGTTCTCGACTATTTATCTGCCCAGCTGCCCGAGCTTGTTGGTGGTTCTGCCGATCTGACGCCGTCCAACAATACGAAGTTCAAGGAGGCCGGCGACTTTGAAAAGGACAATCCCGCAGGCCGCTACCTGCATTTTGGCGTGCGTGAGCATGCCATGGGCGCGGCGTTAAATGGCTTGAATCTTTTCGGCGGGCTGATCGCGTATGGCGGCACCTTCCTGGTCTTTTCGGACTACATGAAGCCGGCCGTTCGCATTGCGGCGATCTCCCATATCCCGTCCATATTTGTCTTCACCCACGACAGCGTGGGCCTGGGCGAGGACGGCCCGACGCACCAGCCGATCGAGCATCTGATGGCGCTGCGCGCGGTCCCATTTTTGACTGTGATCCGCCCGGCGGATGCCAATGAAGTGGCACAGGCCTGGAAGATCGCCCTCTCGCATCGTAACGGACCGTATGCCTTTGCCCTCACCCGCCAGGCAGTTCCCACACTCGAAGAGACGAAGGTGGGGATGGTCGAAAAGGGAGCCTATGTACTGAAGGACTTTGGAGAACCCGAAGTGATCTTGATGGCGTCCGGCTCGGAGGTCAGCCTGATCCTGGAAGCAGCCAAGCAGCTTTCCGCCGAAGGACATGGTGTTCGCGTGGTTTCCTTCCCGAGCTGGGAATTGTTCGAGCTGCAGGAGGAAGCCTACCGTGAATCCGTGCTGCCGAAGAACACTACGGCCCGCCTGGCGGTCGAGGCAGGCGCCACCCTTGGCTGGGAGCGATACGCCTCCTCCGTGTTGGGCATCGATCATTACGGCGCATCCGCTCCGTACAAGGTGATCTTTGAGCGCTTTGGATTTACAGTGAAGAACGTTGTGGAGCGAGCAAAGAATTTGATCTCGTAGCGACCCCGGTCGCATCAGATAAACGACTGACCTCACCTGGTATTCTGTGAAGTCGTCCTACAGAGGAACATATGAAAGTTGTTGTTGGGTTTGACCATGCCGGTTTCCCGCTCAAACAAACCGTGCTGGAGGCGGTCCGCAAGGCGGGACACGAACCCATCGATGTCGGCACGAACAGCGCCGAGCCGGTGGACTTTCCGGATTTCGCCGAAAAAGTTGGGCACGCCATTCAGACCGGTGAAGCGGAGCGTGGCATCCTTGTCTGCGGCTCGGGCATTGGCGCGTGCATTGCTGCGAACAAGATGAGGGGTGTGTATGCATCCATCTGCCACGACACCTATTCGGCTGCGCAGGGCGTGCTGCACGATGACATGAACGTGCTCTGCCTGGGTGGTCGCGTGATCGGACCTGAGCTGGCCACATCCCTGGTCCAGGCTTTTCTTGGCGCGAACTACATAGGCAATCAAGCGGGCGGCGAAAGACTGGCACGCCGTGTGGCTAAGATCCATGAACTGGAAGAAACAGGAAAACTGGAAGGCTAGGAGGGCTTGATTGTTTGGTAAGCGTGTTAACTTGCCAGCCTTCAAACCTCGAAACGGAATAAATTATGAACCCGATACCAAAAGTAACTCAACTGGGACAATCCCTCTGGTACGACAACATCCAGCGCAAGCTCCTCGATAGCGGCGAGCTCAAGACCATGATCCAGCGCGGCGATATCCGGGGCGTGACCTCCAATCCGTCGATTTTCAACGCGGCCATCGCCAAATCGACCGATTATGATGCAGCTCTCAAGTCCCTGGCCTGGGCGGGCTGGGATGCTGAAAAGATCTTCTGGCAGCTGGCCATCGAGGATATTCGCAGCGCCTGCGAGGCGTTCATGCCGTTATATGAAGAAACGAACGGCGGCGATGGCTATGTCAGCCTCGAGGTCAGTCCCAATATTGCGCACGATACCGAAAAGACAGTTGCCCAGGCTGAGCAGCTCTGGGTGCGGGTGGCGCGGCCGAACCTGATGGTCAAGATTCCCGCAACCCCGCAGGGCATCCCGGCCATACGCAAGGCAATTGCGGCGGGACTCAATATCAACGTCACGTTGATCTTCTCCCTGGCGCGCTACGCCGAGGTGATGGAGGCCTACCTCAGCGGGCTGGAGGATCGTGCTGCTGCCGGGCATCCCATCAATCACATCGCCTCAGTCGCCTCCTTCTTTGTTTCCCGTGTGGATACCAAGATCGATGCGAAGCTGCCTGAAGACTCCGACCTGCGCGGCAAGGCGGCGATTGCAAATGCCAAGCTGGCCTACGAAGAATTTCAAAAGATCTTCTCCAGCCGGCGCTGGGAGAATCTGAAGGTCAAAGGTGGACGCGTCCAGCGCCCGCTGTGGGCAAGCACAAGCACCAAAAATCCGGCCTATCCGGATACGATCTATGTCGATAACCTGATCGGTCCCGAGACCGTGAATACAGTTCCCCCGCAAACCCTTGAGTCGTTCAAGGATCATGGGGTGGCTGAAGTGACGATCACGCGCGGTCTTGACGATGCCCAGGCTGCGCTGGAAAAGCTCAAGGCTGCCGGCATTTCCATGGAGCAGGTGACCCAGGAACTGGAGGACGAGGGCGTCAAGTCTTTCGCAGACGCATTTGCCCAGCTTCTTGGTACCATCGAGAAGCGGAGGACGGAGGCGGTCGATTCCCTTGGACCTTTGGCTGAATCCGTATCAAAGCGGATGTCGCAGCTGGAGGAGGATGCCGTTCAGAATCGTTTGTGGGCGCATGACCCGGCGTTATGGACGACCGATCCCGCCGGCCAGCACGAAGTCAAAATCCGTATGGGATGGCTCGATTCACCGTTGAAGGCACGCGAACTGATCCCCACGTACCAGGAATTTGCACAACAGATCCACAACGAGGGAATCCAGCGTGTTCTTGTTCTCGGTATGGGTGGGTCTTCGCTTACTGCTGAAGTGCTCAGCTCGCTCTTTGCCGCGGCCAAGATCGATGCTCCCCTTTCCCTTGCGATCCTGGATTCAACCGAACCGGAACAGGTGGCGCAGGCGGCTGAAAATTACCCGCCTGATCAATCGCTCTACATTGTGGCCAGCAAATCGGGCGGCACAGCAGAGGTCATGGCTGCATTCGACTATTTCTGGAAGCTCAGCAACCAGGACGGCTCACGCTTTGTGGTCACGACGGATCCCGGAACCTCACTTGAGGCCCTGGCGCGGCAACACAATTTTAGAAAGATATTCTTCTCCGATGTGGAGGTAGGCGGGCGCTTCTCCGCGCTGACGGATTTCGGCATGGTCCCGGCCGCGCTGCTGGGCATCGACCTCAACCGTTTCATCGGGCGCGCCGAATGGATGCGCGCCCAGTGCTACGCCGCGCCGGGCGGGCTGGACGGTGTAAAGCCGGAATCGGTCGAGGAACAGCAGGGCAAAAGTGTGCCGGCTGCCCGCAATCCGGGGCTGGCGCTTGGAGCCGCCATCGGAGAGGCCGCCCTGCAGGGATACAACAAGCTGACGGTTCTGGCAGACGCGCCGCTCTCCGCTTTTACAGGCTGGGTCGAGCAGATCATTGCCGAGTCCAGCGGCAAGGACGGCAAGGGGATTCTGCCTGTCCCGCTCGAGCCTTTGGGTGAACCAGGCGTTTATGGCAAGGATCGTTTCTTTGTCTACCTGCGACAAAACGGTGAGCTGGACGATGCACTAAAGTCCCTGCATCAAGCAGGGCACCCTATGATCGTATTTCCAATCCCCGACCCGTATGAGGTCGCCGCGGAGATGTACCGCTGGGAAGTGGCGACCGCGATTGCCTGCTCGGTGATCGGCGTAAATGCCTTCGATCAGCCGAACGTGGAAACCAGCAAAAAGATCACCAAGGCCCGTATCGCGGACTATCAAAAGACAGGCAAGCTGAACGAAGGCGAGCCTGCCTGGCAGGGAGATGGCTTCCGCGTGTACTCCTCCGAGGCGGTGGACCATGACACGATCGCGGACATTTTGAAGGCTTTCCTGGAAGGCGCCCAGCCGGGCGGCTATATTGCCATCAATGCCTATCTGCCGCGGAACGAGAAAATGATCCATGTTCTCCAGGAATTGCGTACTGCCGTCCGGGCAAAGACCGGCAATGCAGTCACGGCGGGTTTTGGGCCGCGCTTCCAGCATTCGACGGGCCAGTTCCACAAAGGCGGCCAGGGAAATGCCCTCTTCATCCAGATCACCGCCGAACCCGAAACGGACATGGAGATTCCGACCCAGGGACTGACGTTCGGGACTCTGATCCGGGCCCAGGCCCTGGGGGATTATGAAGCTTTGATCGAAGCCGGCCGGAAGGTCCTGAGAGTCCATCTTGGCTCACCCAGGGATGCTGAAAAACTTCCCGGATTACTTACTTAACAAATAACACCCGAAAGACGAACAGCCTGGCAAATGACAGATTTGCCAGGCTGTTCGTTTAATGCCCTTCTCACCAAGCAGGTTTACACTGTAGAGGAAAGGACTAAAAAATGTTTGATATTGGTATGCCCGAGCTTCTGATCGTACTTGTCATCATCGTTCTGATCTTCGGACCGGGCCGCCTGGCCAAAACCATGGGCGAGCTCGGCAAGGGAATTAAGTCATTCCGAGATTCCTTCAATTCGTCAGAGGAAAAGTCGGGTTCTGTTTCAGATACAAATGTAGACCCCAAGTAACCGGGTTGTAATTTATTCATCTCTGGGTATCCGATTACACTTGCCTGCTGTGACAACCCTTGTCTGGCAGGCAAAGTTTCGTTAACCCAGATATTCGTTGCAAAGAACCCGGATAATGGCCACCAGCTCCATAATCGAGCTGGGTTTTTGAAAATAAGCGGCCGCGCCATGCTGCATACAGTATTCCCTGTCCTCCTGATTATCCGAGGTGGTTAAAATAACGATGGGGATGTCGCTGAAGCTTGGATAGGATTTAACTTCAAGAAGAGATGTCCGGCCATCCTTGACCTGCATATTCAGGTCAAGCACAACCAGACTTGGCCGGTTCGGCCCGGTATTGTTATCACGAAGAAAATTCACCATCTGGGCCCCATCAAAAACAAAATGTGTCCGTACCCGGCCGGGACAAACTACTTCGATGGCTTCCTGAAAGAAATACTGATCATCCGGATCATCATCCGCGATCAGGAGTAAAGGCTGAGTCTTCATCGTTGTTGTCCTTTCTGGACTTGCTCTTCACACCTTTTCGGGGCTGAACGGGCAAAGTGATAATAAAAGTCGTTCCGATTCCTCGCTCGCTGATGGCCGCGATCTCGCCGCCGTGGCGCTCAACAATCCGGCGGCAGATGGCCAGACCGATCCCGCTGCCCTCATACTGGTTTCTACCAACAAGGCGCTGGAAGGGCTCGAAGATGCGATCCGCATCCTCCTGGTCAAAGCCGATCCCCTGATCCTGCACCTGGATTTGCACCCTGTCATCGAACCGCTTTCCGGTAACGCGCAGCTCAGGCAGCCTGCCGGGTTGATGGTATTTGAGCGCATTGCCGATCAGGTTTTGGAGGAGCTGGCGTAATTGCAGTGGATCACCCATGACGGTCGGTAAGGCGTCCACCTTTACACTGGCACCTGAGCGCTGGATCTGACTTTCGTAATCTGTGAGCACTTCCGCCACAATCTTTGATAAATTAGCCCTGACGAAAGGCCTGCCCTGGGTGGCAACGCGTGAGATTTGAAGCAGGCCTTCGATCATATCTCGCATCCTACTGGCGGCGTTTCTCATCCGCTCTACATAATTGCGCTCATGCGCCTGCAGGCTGACTGCCCGGTCCATCAGCAGGTCGCCAAACATTTCAATTTTGCGCAGGGGCTCCTGCAGATCATGGGAGGCCATAAAGGCAAATTGCTCCAGCTCGCGATTGCTCT
>JBLMZU010000060.1:0-10464 GCA_050258995.1 Bacteroidota bacterium | reverse complement strand
CCATTGTCATTACGGCGGCCTACATCATGCGGAATATCCGCTTGGTTTTCTTTGGAGAAATGCCCGAAAAGCTGGAAGGGCATATGACGGACGTGACCATTTTGGACAAGGTCGCCATCGCATTTCTCTGCACATTTATGATCGTCATCGGTTTATTCCCCAGCTTCATGGTACCCATGGTCCAGACCGGTGTTGACAACATCCTTCGCCTGCTGGGAGGTGCATAATGTTTACTTCGACGATGTTCGCCTCCATCCTCCCGGAAATTCTGATCCTCATCATCGGCATCCTGATCCTGGTCGTGGAACCGTTTTGGAAGGAGGACAAACGGCGCAATGTGGGCTGGCTGACTGCCGGCGGCCTGTTCGCTTCGATGATCCTCTGCCTGATCTTTGCCCGGCCAGGGGAGCCCGTCTCGACCCTGGGTGGGATGATCCGCTTCGACTGGCTGGGTTTCTTCTTTGAGATGCTCTTCATGTTCGCTGCGGCGATCACGGCCCTGCTATTCATGGACAATGACAAGATCGGCCACCGCGGCGAAGCCTATCTCCTGCTCCTGGCCTCGCTGATCGGCATGAACCTGATGGCGGTTTCGGGCGACCTGGTCATGCTCTACCTTGCGATCGAGACCACTTCCATCCCGCTGTATGTCCTTTCCGGTTTCATGCTGGCCGATGCAAAATCCACGGAAGCCGGCTTCAAGTACCTGCTGTTCGGGGCGCTGACCTCCGCGGTCATGCTATACGGTTTCAGCCTGGTCTTTGGCTTTACCGGCACAAGCAATATTTACTTGCTGGGCCACATGCTTCAGACAGGTACTCTGAAAATCGCAGGTGCACTGGGTGTACTGGCGCTGATCCTGGTGGGGCTGAGCTTCAAGGTTTCCGTGGTGCCGTTCCACTTCTGGGCGCCGGATGTCTACGAAGGCGCTCCCACGCCGGTGGCAGGATTTTTGTCCACGGCCTCCAAGGCTGCGGGTTTTGCTGTGCTGCTGCGCCTGTTCTTTGTGGCCTTTTCAGATATCAACCTGGTTCCTGTCCAGGGCCTTGGAAAAGTGCCCTCGTGGGCATTGGTTTTGGCGATTCTTTCTGCGATCACCATGATTTTGGGTAACCTGCTGGCATTGCCGCAGACAAATATCAAGCGCCTGCTCTCCTATTCATCCATTGCCCATGCAGGTTATGCCATGATCGGCGTGGTGGCCTTGTCCGGGCTGGGCGCGACGAGTGTCATTTTCTACCTGGCAGCCTACATCCTAACCAACCTGCTGGCATTCGGGGTCATCATGGCCTTCAGCCGGGTGACCGGACTGGACGATATCAAGGATTACGCTGGATTAAGCCGGCGCAATCCAGGCATGGCACTGATGATGCTGGCAGCCTTCCTGTCGCTGGCAGGGATGCCTCCATTCGGCGGCTTTGTGGCCAAGGTTTTCGTATTTGCGGCCGGTATTCAGGCCGGTTATCTCTGGCTGGTCGTCATCGGGATTCTCACTTCCATCATCGGCGTTTACTACTACTTGAATGCGATGAAATATGTCTATCTATATCGCATGCCGGAGCAGGATGAGGAGAATCACCCGGTCCCGCTGACGCGTCCATACGCCATCGCCCTGATCATCCTGGCGATTGGCGTGATCCTGATCGGCACCATGTTCGCTCCCTGGTTTACCATGTCGGGTGCCGCGGCGTTGAACCTCTTCTAGAAACGGAGACAGGCTGAGGCTTGAATAAAGTGAAGCGGATGTACGTTATCCAATTGATAGAAATTTGACATACTCTTAGCCTGTCAGTTATAATCGTGCAACATGGCACAATCCGAAAATAAAGGCCGTAGCATCCTCAACACCCTGCTCATCGTGATGATCGGACAGGTGGGGTGCCTGACACTGATCATCATTCTGGCTTCTATTTTTGCAGGATTGTGGCTGGATAAAATGTTCGGAACAAAACCGGTGATTACACTGGTTTTGTTGTTTGCTGGTATTCCCATATCGGTGCTCGTCATGCTTTCTGTAGCGCGCAGGACGCTTGCACGGTTGAAGGAACAGGCAGAAAAAGACTCTGAAACTTCGTCATAGGAGGCGGATTTGGAACAAACAAAAGAAAGACACTGGCGCCGCTGGGTTGTGCTGGCACTGATGCTCCTGGGCCTTTTCCTGGCTTATGTCGTGGGAGGGATCTTCAAGCCGGTCATGCCCTTTATTTCGGTTGCGCCGGAAAAAATTCTTCTGGAGCCCATCGTCCCGAATTTCCTCGGTTTGGGTCCGCTGTATCTTACCAATACACTGACAACCCTGGTCGTGACACTGATCCTGCTGTTCATCCTGGCGTACTCCACCAATCGCTCGCTGAAGAAGAGCCAGCAGACGGATCTGGTGCCGCGTGGCGTCGGTAACGCGATGGAAGCCATTCTGGAAATGATCTACAACCTGACCGAAAGCTCGGCCGGGCAGAAGTGGGTGCGTGCGATCTTCCCGTGGTTCGCCACCATCCTGGTCTATGTGTTGTTCGCCAACCTGCTCAGGCTTATTCCGGGGTTTGAGACGATCGGCGTCATTCACCATGCAGAGGAGGGCGTGCCGGGATATTCCCTGCAGCCCATCGCCGGCCATTGGTATTGGTACACGGCTGAGCCGGGTGAGAGTCTCCTGGTAGGCTTCTTCCGCGGGCTTTCTGTGGACCTGAACTTCACCCTGGCGCTGGCCCTCATCTCCGTGGTCTGGACCCAGGTCATCGGCGTACGAGCCCAGGGAGCAGGGTATTGGAGCAAGTACTTCAACACGCGCCGGATGTTCAAGGTGCCTTTCTTTGGCGCCATGGACTTTCTGGTCGGCCTGTTGGAGATCATCTCCGAGCTCTCCAAGATCCTCTCGTTCACCTTCCGTCTGTTCGGAAACATGTTCGCTGGCGTCGTGCTGGTGGCGATCGTGGCAAGCCTGCTCGGCTTTATCACAATTGTCCCGGCCATGCTGATGATGTTTGAATTGTTCGTTGGCCTGATTCAGGCATTCGTGTTCGGTATGTTAACCATGGTATTTATGGCTCAAGCCACCCAGGGTCACGGCGAAGAACACGCAGAAGCACACTAAATCGATAACTATAGGAAAAACCTAAGGAGGCTTATAACATGGATGGTACAGCATTTTTGGAAGCGATGATTGCGCTTGGTCGCTATATGGGTGCAGGGCTGGCGATGATCGGTGCGGCTGGCGCCGGTGTGGGGATCGGTCTCAGCGTGCAGGGCGCGCTCACCGGCATGGCCCGCAACCCGGATACCTATGGGAATCTGTTGACCAATATGATCCTCGGCATCGCCTTTTCGGAAGCCATCGCGATCTACTGTCTCGTGATCGCGTTCCTGATGCTCTTCAAAGTTGTGTAGGATAGGAGCAATACATGGAAGCTCTTGGTATTAATCTTGGGGTCCTGGTCATTCAGATCTTTGCGTTCATCATCGTGTTGCTGACGTTGAACGCCTGGGTGTACAAGCCCATGCTGAATATGATGGAGACCCGCAAACAGAAAATTGCACAGGGCCTGGAAGATGCCCGTGTTGCAGCCGAAGCCCGCGCCGATGCCCAGAAGGAAGCTGACAAGATCCGCACCGAGGCACAGGCCGAAGCTGCGAAGATCGTCCGCGAGGCCACGGAGCGCGCTACAGTTGCCAGCCAGGATGTAAAGGTAGCTGCAGAAGCGGAGGCCGCCCGTGCCCGTAACACCGCGATGGCCGAAGCCGAGATGGAGCGCAACCGCATCCTGGGCGATCTGCGCGGCCAGGTGGCAGCACTGGCGATCGCCGCCGCCAACAAGCTCGTGGGGGAAGCGCTGGACGATAAGAAGCAACATGACCTGCTCAATGAATTCTTCTCTGGGGTCAAGTCTGGAAAGGTTGTCGTGCTTGATGATGCCAGCTTCCGGGGTGATGCGGCCGAGGTGACCAGCGCCCTGCCTTTGAACGCGGCGGAGGAAACCACCGTCCGCCAGGAGGTTCTCTCGAAGGTGGGCGCCAAGGATGTTGCCTTCCGCGTCGATCCCTCCATTCTTGGCGGCCTTGTGATCAAAGTCGGGGACAAGGTCCTGGATAATTCTGTCGCCGGCCGGCTCGAAGGCCTGCGCCAGAACTTGAGGTAATCATAAGACTTCGGAGAGCTCTCTTAAGAATCTTGCTCGTGGAAGTTTCCTAAAGGACCTCCGAAGTCTATATCGAGGGTTTTGGCACTACAATTGCCAGAACTCTCTTTTTGTTTAAGATTATGACAGCTTCAAAATCCCTGAGAACAATTTTTGCGGAATTGCCTGCGCCTTTTTTGCGGGCGGATGCCCCCGATGTTTCCATCACAGGAATCTCGATCGATAGCCGCGCTGTCCAGCCGGGTCATCTCTTTGTTGCGATGAAGGGCGGCAGCGCGGACGGACATGATTACATCCCAAAAGCCATAGAAAAGGGAGCCGCGGCCGTTGTGGGGGAGCGGGCACTCAAAGACCTCCCGGTTGCGTACCTCCAGCTGGAGGAGGCACGTCGTGCCCTGACATGGATCGCGGCCTCCTTCCACGACTGGCCCGGTCGCAAGCTGACGGTGATCGGCGTGACCGGCACCGACGGCAAGACGACCACTACGAACCTGATCTACAAAATCTTGCGGGCGGCAGGCGTCCAGGCTGGAATGGTTTCGACTGTCAATGCGGTCATCGGCGAGGATGTGCTGGATACCGGCTTTCACGTCACGACACCCGATGCACAGGATGTGCAGAAGTACCTGGCCCGGATGGTCGCAGCCGGCCTGACCCATGTGGTCCTGGAAACGACCTCCCATGGCTGGGCCCAGTACCGCGTGGACGCCTGCGAGTTCGATATCGGCGTGGTGACCAATATCACGCATGAGCATCTCGATGAGCATGGCTCTTTCGAAAACTACCGGGCTGCCAAGGCCAGGCTGTTCTCAAGCCTGGAGATCACCCGGCCCAAACCCCAGGGAAATCCGCGCCTGGGGGTGATCAATCGTGATGACCCAAAGTCGTTCGATTTCCTGAACGATTTCATCCAAGTGAACAGGATCAATTATGGATTAAGTGAGGCGGCTGATGTGCAGGGTGTGGAGATCCAATACCTTCCACGGGCGATTCACTTTGTGGCCAAAAATAAAGATCTTCGTGTAGACATTGACACAAAATTGGCTGGCGCATTCAATGTTTCGAATTGCCTTGCCGCATTCACGGCCTGCGTCTACGGCCTGGGGATATCGCCTGAGATTGCCGCGCACGGAATTGCCGCTCTGGATGGGATACCGGGCCGCATGGAGCGCATCGACTTGGGACAGGATTTCACGGCCATCATCGATTTTGCTCACACACCGAACGCGTTGAAGTCTGCACTGCAAGCGGCCAGGCAAATGTTAAACACGGAGGACTCGGCGAAAAATAAAAAAGACTCTTTGGTCGACCGTCCACGCATCATTGCAGTCTTCGGCTCGGCGGGGTTGCGGGATCGGGAAAAGCGCCGCCTGATGGCAGAGACTGCGGCGGAGCTGGCGGACCTGACAGTGCTGACCGCCGAGGACCCGCGCACCGAATCGCTGGGAGGAATCCTGGAGGAAATGGCAGCCGGCGCGAGGTCCAGGGGTGGACGCGAAGGCGAAACGTTTTGGCGCGTCCCGGACCGGGGGAAGGCGATCCGCTTTGCCCTGCGCCTGGCGCGTCCGGGTGACATTGTCCTTTCGTGCGGCAAAGGCCATGAACAATCCATGTGCTTTGGCAAAACGGAATTTCCCTGGGACGACCGGACTGCCATGCGCGCCGCGCTGGCGGAAATGCTTCATGTGGCAGGTCCGGCAATGCCCTACCTGCCGTCCAGCGATACACCTGAAGAGGACTGGCTGGAGGGATAATCGTGATCCACATCCTTTGTCGGGAGCAGTTGATCCCCGCGCCGCTGGGAGAAGTCTGGGAATACTTTTGTGATCCCAAAAACCTGAACCAGATCACACCACCCGGCATGAACTTCGAAATTCTGAGCGGAGGTGATGTGAGGGTGTACGAGGGTCAACTGATCGAATATCGGGTGGAGTTTATCAAGGGCGTCCGCTCACGCTGGCTGACGGAGATATCGCATGTACGTGGATATGAATATTTCGTCGACGAACAGAGGCGGGGGCCTTACCGGTTCTGGTATCATGAGCACAGTTTCGAAATTGCCCCCTCGGGTACCCTGATGAAGGATCGAGTGACGTATGCGGTGCCAATGGGTTTGGTGGGTGATCTCCTAAACCATCTTTGGATTGCCGGAAGACTGAATTACATTTTCGATTATCGACGCAATACCATCATCGAATTATTTGGAGGAGAGAAATGACGACCTGGGTGCAGCCTGTAACTTTAACCGGTAAACATGTGCGGCTCGAGCCAATGACTCTGGATCACGCTGCCGCATTGGCGGAGATCGGAGTGGGTCAGAACTTCTGGGATTTCATGCTCTACGGGAACATGGAAACACCGGAGGATATGCGTAACTGGGTGTTGGATATGCTTTCACGCGCAGACAAGGGAACCGACCTGCCGTTCGTGGCGGTGCACCTCGCTTCCGGCCGCGTGGCGGGGGCCACTCGTTACCTGAACATAATGCCCAGGGACAGGGGCCTGGAAATTGGGGGTACCTGGTATGGTCCGGCGTTCCAGCGCACCGCGGTGAATACAGAGTGCAAATATTTGCTGCTGCGACACGCCTTCGAAACGCTGGGATGTATACGGGTGCAGCTCAAGACCGATCTGCGCAATGAGCGCTCGCAAAAGGCCATCGAGCGGATCGGCGCCGTCAAGGAGGGAGTCCTAAGGAATCACATGATCCTGCCTGATGGGCGATACCGCCATTCTGTTTTCTATTCCATTCTGGATACGGAATGGCCCCAGGTGAAGGCAAATCTGGAGGGGATGCTGGAACGTTGAATTACACCGGATGAATAGATGAATAAAAGCAGGCAGGTGTAAAAACAGGCGCACTGACCAGACCGTGCGCCTGTTTTGATTAAACGATCGACGACTATCGCTGTATCCAGCGCGCCACGCGGCTGCGCAACGCGTTTTCCGGCATGGCGCCAACCCAGCGATCCACCTCCCGGCCGCCCTGGATGACGACCATGGTCGGGATGCTCATCGCCCGATAGCGGCTGGCCAGGTTGGGATTTTCGTCCACATTCAACTTGGCGATTTTCAGATTCGATTGCTCCCGAGCCAGCTTTTCGAGTGTGGGAGCGACCATGCGACACGGAGCGCACCAGGGCGCCCAAAAATCGATCAATACCGGGAGGTCTGACTGGATCACCTCTCGGTCAAAATTAGCTTCGCCCACCGTGACTGGTGTGGAATTTGCATCGCGCCGCCTCTCTGTCGCCGTATCCGAGCTGCGTGAAGCCGGCAGCGGCCCTTCTCCGAGAAGATGGCTCAGATAGGGTCCGATATCCTTCTGCTTCACTGCATCCAGACTGGCCACCTTTTTGCCATCCCGAAACGTGACCAGTGCAGGGAGCCCGCCAACATTGAAGCGGGAGGCCGCCTGGGGCGCGTCGCCGCGCGCCAGGGATACGATCAACATACGTCCAGCGTACTGACGCGCCCGATCGTCCAGGCTCTGGCGCAGGTCGGCAGGCAGTTCCCGGTCATAGAAAACCAGTGCCACAGGCAGGCCCGCATTCAGCACGCGATCCAGGCTCATATCGCTGCTGGCGAGTACGGTATCGAACACTCTTTGCATCTCATTCCTCCGGGAAAACTGAAAAGATATATACCTTTAATACACCAGGAATATTAGAAAATGATCAAAAGGGCATAATAGAAATTTCAGAGGGGAATAAATAATCCGGGCCGCAAATCGACCCGGATTTCCATCATTTTGAAGATTCTGGCTGGGGAAGTGCTAAAAATCAGTGACCGCCAGCACCACCTTGCCGTGCACGTGCTTGCCTTCGACCATCTCATGTGCTTTTTGGATTTCCGAGAGGGGCAGAATGGCCGATACAATCGGCTTAAGCTGCCCGGTATCTACAAGGCTTGCGACCTCGGTCAAAACTCTTTTGATCGGAGGCGCCGTCGAGACAAAATTCTGCCGCATCCCATGCGCTGCAGCAGTCTCCTCAGAAGGTGCCTGGATGGTTGAGATCAGGATTCCGCCCGGCCTCATGATCGCCCAGGAGCGCTGCTGGGTGTCGCCGCCGATCAGGTCGAGCACCACGTCCACATCCCTGACTTCATCTTCGAATTTGGTCGTGGAGTAATCGATCGTTTCATCCACTTCCAGCTCTTTCAATGTCTCGAGATTGACTGAAGCTGTGCCGACGGTGGTTGCTCCACGGATCTTGGAAAGCTGCACGGCAATATGTCCTACGCCGCCAGCCGCAGCATGAACCAGGACCTTTTGGCCTGGAGCAACATTGGCGACTTCCACCAGTGCCTGCCAGGCCGTCAGCGTGACGTGGGGCAGCGCGGCGGCGTGAAAGTGGTCAACGGTTTTGGGCTTGAATGCCACGTCTGCCGCTGCGACGGTGACAAACTCGGCATAGGCGCCATCCCGCCAGACACCCGCCCGTGTGTAGACTTCGTCTCCCGGTTTGAGATCGGTCACATTTGCTCCCACCTCCTCGATGACTCCTGAGACATCGGTTCCCAGTATCAGGGGAAGGATGTAGTTGAAATAGGAATTCATATACCCTGCCCTTACCGCACAATCAAAAGGATTGACACTGGATGCAAAAACCCGGATCAGAACTTCGTCTTCTCCGGGTTTCGGACGAGGAGCCTCCTCGAAGCAAAGAGCATCAATACCACCATAACCATGTATCCTGACAGCTTTCATCTTTAATCTCCTCCGATTGGAACGCTAAGAATATTGACTACTGGATGTATTATAGTATTCAGATAAAAATAGTCAAGATAGAATTGATTAGCTTTGGTTACAGGTTTCCGTTGAATGATCACGTGAGGGCAGAACCTTCATGAAAAAAAGTCTATACGTAGATGGATCCAGATCAATCTCCTGTTTGGAGGGACGGTTCGGGGGTGGAGGCGCGGCTGAGTAGAAATAGTCCCAGCGTGCTGGTGAGGCCGATGAGCAGGCCTCCGATCCAGATCGCCTGCGGGGCGATGTTATCATTCAAATATCCGCCGATGATCGGAGCGAGGGTACGGGCGAGGCCCCATCCCAGCCAGTGCATGGACATGTACCGGCCGCGCAGGTCGGCGGGCGCCAGGTCGGCAACATATTTACTGGCCGTTGGAACAAGTGTCAACTCGCCCAGGGTCAGGATAACCATGCTGAGCCAGAATCCCCAAAAACCGCTCATCAGGGCAACACTGCCTGTTCCGACCGCATAGATCAGCATCCCGGCTGCCAGGACCGGCAGAGGAGGATAGCGCCGGGTAACGGATGTCACCGGATATTGTATAAAGACACACATCAACGCATTGGTGGTGGGAATCCATCCATACAGGTTTTCAGGGATGCCATAATTGGTCTTGGTATAGATTGCCATCAGCACCCAAAGCATTGTCGGGGCGATCAAGCCAATACTGAGCGCTGCCACAAAAGCCATAAAGCTTTTATCCCGAACAACCGGGGAATAACTGCGCAGGATGCCCTGCATGCCCGGCTGCAGAGATGCTGCCTTGGGTTTGACCACCAGGGTTTCCCTGGCCAGGAAGAAGAGCAGGGCGCTGTATGCGAGAAAGCCCAGTCCGGCACAGTAGAAGGCCAGGTTGTAGGAGTGGACAGCCAGAAACCCTCCAATAGCCGGACCAAGGGCAAAGGCCGCATTGTTGGCAATGCGATTGATCGAGTACGCATCGGTCCGTTTTTCGGGGGGGACCATGTCAGCAAGCATTGCATCCGCACCAACCTGGTAGAGTGGGTTGGACATGCCGATCATGACCATCAGCGCCGCGAACTGCGGATACGTATGGGCATACATGAGCAGGAAATACGCAATGCCGTTGACCGTCAGGCTGAAGTTCATGACAACCTTGCGGCCGATCTTATCGGCGAGCGTGCCTGCGATCAGCGAGGCGACCAGACCGGTGGCGGCGTTGATCGAGATCAATGTCACCACTTTGCTGAGCGGAAGATTCAGCTTGCCGCTGGCATAGATCGTCAGGAAAGGCCAGATCATACTTCCACCGGCAGTGGCGAGGACAATGCCCATGATCATCAGCCAGTACTGGCGTGGATATTCGTAATACAGCTTCTTTGTTGAGTAAAATATTTTCATGACTGAGGGAGGCCGGCATGCCAAAGTAGACAGGCCGCCTCGTACACTTTACATGTGAGGAGGATGTATACCAATGTTACACCTGGGGCTTTTCAAAGATGATCGTATAAGAGATTTTGTTCCCGAAGAAGTATTTCTCCAGGAAGCCTGTCGAGGCGGCTGCACTCGATACGCTGGAGCGTCTCAGAAAATGGGGATCGGCGATCGCCTCG
>JBLMZU010000059.1:0-5961 GCA_050258995.1 Bacteroidota bacterium | reverse complement strand
CACACGTCTCTTGAAGATATCATGCGCTGGCTGCAGCTGGATATTAGCTCCAATACACTGCGTGAATATTTATTTCAAAAATCCATCTACCCGTCCGCCATTCCGGCGACCCGGGATGAGCAGGCGATTGCCCAGGCTGTTGCCCGGCAGGCTTTATATCTCTCGGTGCGGCAGGCGAGAAAGAATTTTCCAACTCACGCCCGCGCTTCCAGCGCGGACCTGATGCCGCCGCTTGATTTGATCATCGGTGGGGGTGGCGCGATCAGCGATGGCCCCTCACTGGGACAGAGCCTGCTGCTGATGCTGGATGCGATCCAGCCGGTGGGTATCCAGCCCCTGCTGCTCGACCAGAACAACTTGCTGCCCATGCTGGGGGCCGCTGCTTCACGCAACAATTATCTGCCGGTGCAGGTCGTTGAGTCGGATGCATTCATTAACCTGGGAACTGTGGTCTCCGTGATCGCTTCGGCGAACTATGGAGACCAGGTGCTGCGCACAAAGCTGACCTATCCGGACGGCACGGAAGCCCGGGTGGATGTCAAATTCGGAGGGCTCGAGGTCCTGCCCCTGCCCAACGGACAGGTGGCCCGCCTGGGTCTGCAGCCGATCCATCGTTCGGACATCGGCCTCGGGCCGGGTAAGGGAGGCTCGGTCCAGGTGAAAGGCGGTGCCCTGGGCGTGGTCATCGACGCGCGCGGGCGTCCGCTGCAGCTGCCGAATGATCCGGTTCGCAGACGGGAGCTGATGAAAAGATGGCTCTACGCGGTGGGAGGATAGGATGCTAGCTCCGGTACTTCACGTATTGCCACTCACGACCATCGTGCGAGAACGCGTCCTGCCGATGCCCGGCAAGGTCAACATGCACGTAAACCAGCGTGTCAACCCGACCGACGTGGTGGCCGAAACCACTTTTTCCCGGGAGCATCTGCTGTTGGATGTGGCCCGCACCTTTGGCATTTCCGTCACCGAAGCCGATAAATTGATCCGCGTAAAGGAAGGCGACCGCCTGAAACAAGGCGACGTAGTTGCCGAAAAGCCAGGCCTGATCCCGCACACGGTCAAGGCGACAAAGGCCGGACGGGTGATGGTGGCCGGCAGCGGGCAGGTCCTGATGGAAGTGAGTGATACCCACATCGAGGTCCGCGCCGGGATGCCCGGCGTGGTCGTACAGATCATCCCTGATAAGGGGGTTGTCATCCGTACGGCAGGTGCCCTTGTCCAGGGTGTGTGGGGTAACGGTCGCATCGACAACGGCCTGATGGTAAGCCTGCTCGAAAAACCGGACGACGTCCTGGTGGCAGGGCGTCTCGATGTCAGTTTGCGCGGCTCGGTCATCCTGGCGGGCCAGGTGAGGGACCTAGATACGTTGAAGGTGGCCGCGGATCTGCCGGTGCGCGGTCTGATCCTCTCGAGCATTGCCTCCTCACTCATCACCAATGCCTACCAGATGCGTTATCCGATCCTGGTGACCGAGGGCTTCGGCGCCCTGCCGATGAACTCAGCCGCATTCAAGCTGCTTACCACCAACAACAAGCGCGAGACCACGGTGAACGCCGACCACTTCGACCGTTATACCGGCGTACGTCCCGAGGTCATTATTCCACTGCCGATTTCCAATGAGCCGGACGAGCCGAACGTGTATGAGATGTTCGAGGTCGGGCGTCCCGTACGCATGCGGCGTCCTCCCAATGCAGGCATGATCGGGACAATATCGAACATGCCCGCGGGCCACAGCCTGCTGCCCAGCGGACTGCGCGCCCCTGCTGCAGAAGTAAGGCTTGAAAATGGCGAGAGCGTGCTCGTGCCTTTGGTTAACCTTGAAGTTGTGGCATAATTGATTCCATACATAGAACTGTGAGGAGAGTGCAGCATGTCGAATTACGATGAAGAACCGGCCTTTGACGATGAAACTCCGCCAGAAGAGGAAGCCAGTAATCGAACATTTCTGATCTCGGCCAGTGTCCTCGGCGGACTGGTCCTGCTCGGCCTTCTCTGCGCTGCGGGATATCTCTTCTTCTCCAGGAATTCCAGCCAGCAGGCGGAAGCGACCGCCTACATCCTGGCAACCAATCAACAGGCAACGATCCAGGTCGGCTTGACACAAAATTCTGTACAACAGGCGGCTGCACAGGCACTGACCCAGACGGCCGCGCCGACGAGCACGATTCCTCCCACGAATACACCTGTCATTGCTGAGGCAACTTTCACTCCGTTTGGACCGACAATGGAACCTGCTGTCGCTGCCACGGCAGCGGCCGGCCTTACCCAACTGGCTTCAGCACAGAATAATGCCGCGGCCACGGCGGCCGTGGGCCTTACCCAACTGGCCAACTCCGCACAAGATCCTTCTGCCGCAGGCACGCTTGCTGCAGCTCTTACCCAGCAGGCTTCGGCACAGAATAATGCCGCTGCCACGATCGCATCCGGGCTTACCCAGCTGGCCGTCTCCACACAGAATCCTGCCACTGCCACGATCGCCGCTGGCTTTACCCAGCTGGCCAACACCACGCAGACGGTCATTGCAACTTCTACAGCTTTGCCCAACACCGGCTTTGCCGATGATGTCGGTGCGCCGGGTCTGCTGTTGATGGCGATTGCACTGGTGGTCGTGATCTTCCTGGTAAGAAGGCTGCGAACGTCACCCGGCAAGTAGATCATTTCTTGTGAAACCAACAGGCTCTAAAGGCAAAATCTTTAGAGCCTGTTTTGATTCATCACGGAGTCACGGAGAACAAAGGGAAAATTCCGTGCCTCGGGGCCTCCGTGGTCCGTAATGAGATTTTTACGGGAGAACTTTTTTATGGGTAGAGAACCAGGTCGTTCTCGCCCACTGTCACTTTCAGCGGTACCTGGTAGCCAGAAGCGGAATTCGAGCTCGTATCATACATGATAAAGGTGACCGGTATCTCGCGCCGGTTGACAGGGTCGTATCCAAGAAGTGCGCCGGGATTCAGCGCGAGCGTTTCTCCATGCTTCTCGATGGAAAACAGATGGTTGTGTCCATAGCAGACGAGGTCATATTGGCCCGACTGGACGATCGGCAGGGCAATATCCGGGTAATGATTAACGGCGATCCGCTGGCCGCCGAATTCATCCTGGAAGAACTCTCCATGCAGATGCACGTGGGAATGCCTGCCAGCCACCTGGCTGATTCGCCGCCAGTCTCCCTCGTTGTTTCCCTCGACGATATGAATTGGATTTCGAAAGCCCTCCGCCATCAAGCCCACGATAAATGGAGAACATAAGTCGCCGCAGCAGATCAGGAGATCGGCATCCTGCACCTTATTCAGCACCGCCCGCAGCGTCCAGACGTTATCGTGTATATCTGAGATGATCGCAAGTTTCATGGGACCTCCTGGTGTGAGTTGTATTTCTAAATATCGCCGGGTGCAGGCTGCAAACAAACCAATCCCTCGGCCCGCCACATTTCCACCACACGGTTGCGGTCCTCCACGACGAACAGGATCTTATTCCTGTCGATGGCCCGAAGGATCTCACGTTTGACGACGGCATCGGAACGATAATCTTCATCCATGCGCAGCAAAAGCTTGTGATAGTTTACCCCATGTATGGCCGGCTATTCCATGGTTTCGGGTCTATTCTTCTCGTTCCTTCCCGAACATAGAATAATGCGCAGGCCGGCAACATACAATAGATTGCACAGCCGGACCTTGGAGTGGATCGCCCGGTCCGGGGCCATGCCTGCGTTGAAGGCTGTCCAGTTTTTAGGCTTTCTCCGGATGTGATGGACGCGTTCGGAAATGTCTGCGAGGGTGCCGTCGATGTCGAAGATGACAAGCTCGCCAGTCAAAGGCAGTTCCTTAAATAAATCCGCCATTGCTCGGGATGTTTCAACGGAGCAATGACGGATTTTGAGGGTGGAAGGATTTAAGATATTAAACGACGGTGGCTGCCACGTGTTCTCCATAATCCAGCAGAGCCTTGACCATTTCCTGGGAGCGTCCTTCGGCATACACACGCAGGACGGGCTCCGTTCCCGAGGGACGGATGAGCAGCCAGGAATCGTCGGACATGATGTACTTGATCCCATCCCGCTGGCTGATCTCGGTCACCTTTTCGGGCCCGATCTGGGCAGGCGCCCGCTTGGTCAGGAATTCGGTCATCTCGGCCTTGGCGACCGGCCGGCTGAGGCGCAGGTCGGTCCGCTCGTAGAAGGCGGGACCGACATCCTTGAGCAGATCGTTCACGAGCTGGTTGAGGGTTTTACCGGAAGATGCAATCATTTCCACGAGCAGCAGGCCCATGATCGGACCGTCGCCCTCCGGGATATGTCCCTTGAAAGAAATGCCACCGGACTCCTCGCCGCCGATCAGCACATCCTCGCTCATCATGTAATCGGCGATGTGATTGAACCCGACCGGGGTTTCGTAGAGCTTCAAGCCATAACGATTGGCAAGGCGGTCGATCATGCGGGTTGTGGAGACTGTCCGCACGACGGCGCCGGTCCAGCCGCGTTTTTCGACGAGGTACCGCAGGCCTAGCGCCATGATCTTATGAGGATCGACAAAAGTGCCGCGCTCGTCCATCGCGCCGATGCGGTCCGCATCGCCGTCGGTCACAATGCCGAAATCGCCCATCCCCGAGCTGACCGCCGAGGACAGCGCACCGAGATATTTTGCGATCGGCTCCGGGTGGATGCTGCCGAAGCCGGGGTTCATCTCGCCGCGGATCTCAGCCACTTCGCAGCCCGTTCCCTGCAGGAACGATTTGATCACGCCCCGGCCCGCTCCATACATGGCGTCAACGACGAAGCGCTGTGGGTTTTCGGAGATGATATCGGTGTTGATCAGCGTCCGTAAGTGGTCGAAGTAGGCGGGCAGTGGATTGAATTTCTGGATCAGGTTGGCTTCGCGGGCCTTTTGATAGTCCATCAGGTTGGGACCGCGCGCCTGGTGCTCGTTGTCGGTAATGTAGATCTCCACGCGCCTGCACTGTTCCGGGAGGGCAGAGCCGCCGAACGCTCCCTTGAGCTTGACCCCGTTGTAGCGCGGCGCGTTATGGGAGGCGGTGATCATGATCCCTGCGATCGCGCACTGGTGCTTGACCGCGTAGGAGATGGCCGGTGTCGGCGCGTCGGAGTTGGCGAGTAGAACGGTGAATCCGTTCCCGGCCAGGACGCGGGCTGCTTCGCCTGCGTAGCGGTCCGACAGAAAACGCGTATCGAAGCCGACCACGATCTTTTTCGGATCGGGGGCCTGTCCGCCGTTCCCCGATTTGTCCCAGTGATCCGAGCTGACAGCATCGGCGATCGCCTGGACGAGAATGCGCAGGTTGTCGAATGTAAACGTGTCTGAGATGACGGCTCTCCAGCCGTCTGTTCCAAAATGTATGGGCATGAGTACTTCCTTCTTGAATGTGGTTTTTTATGGAGTCTGAGTTGCCTCAGAAGTGAGGGTGGGTCCCCAGTTGGCGACCGGTGTCGCGGTCTGCAGGAGGGTCTGGATCATCCAGCCGTCCACGCGCTCATCGTTGACCATGGCGAAGACGTGCACCCAGGTCACATTATTTACCAGCTGCAGGTCGTTCGGAACGATGGTCACTGTCGCACCATTGGCAAGAGTCCTTAATACGATTCCACCGGGTTTCTCACGGATGAACGCCCCGCCGCCCTCCGCCGCCCGGATGATGGCAATGATAGGTGTGGGCTCAGCTGTTACGGTCGCAGTGGATGTTTTGGTGGGGTCCTGCGTCGGCTGGGAGGTTTGGGTCGCGGAATTGGATGTTGGCGAGGGCCGGGGCGTAATGGAGCGGACCGTTGCGGTGGCGCGCTCCGTTGGACGGGCTGTGGCTGTGGGCGTCGCGGTGGAGGGGGGGAGGACTGCCAAAGCCGTGGCAGGGACCGGCGTCGCGAGCCCGATTATTTCCATGCCCCACCGTCCAATCCCGGTCAGTGCAGCGATCACGCCGATGAGAACAACGAAGACGATCCCTGTGGATAGA
>JBLMZU010000058.1:0-9327 GCA_050258995.1 Bacteroidota bacterium | reverse complement strand
TTGCGCCACATGCGCGATGTACACATTCTGCCCACCGCTGTCGACCCCTCCCAGGTCCGCGAGCGGTGAGGCATGCTCGCTAATCATTGCTATAGTTTTTCTCATTCCATATCTCCTGTATTTGCCCAGCCCTACGCCGGGAAGTCATTCCTGTTACAAAGGCAAAAGCCTCATTCCAATCCGAGACGAAGCGCTGGATGTTGAAGCGCTGCATGGCCCGGCGCCGCGCCCCTTCCCCGAGGCGACGCGCCTCCTGGGGATCGGCCAGCAGGCGGTGCATATGCTCCACCAGCCGTCTCACATCGGTATCCACATAGCCCGAGACCCCGTTCTCGATGGCCGTCACCATTTCGGTGGTCGCCAGGCCAATAATGGGCATGCCCACCATCATGGCTTCGCAGATCGCCAGTCCCAGGCTGGTATAACGGATCGGATTGAACACAAAACGATAATGGCCTTCCAACTCCAGCAGCTCCTGGTAGGGCAGGGAACCCAGGCCGCCGAGCTCCTCGGAATTGATCCCGGTCAGGTCCAGCGGCACCTGGGTGCGGACCGCTTCGAAAACATCCAAACCCAACCGCCGCCCGCGCAGACGAAGGTTGTTCACGATCACCAGGCCGCGCTCGATCTCGCCTGTGTTTTTGGCCGTGGAGGGGATGACCACCCCGTGATCGATGACCCGGGTGGGCGTCCGTCCACTGTCCCACATCAGGTTGTTGAACGGAGTGACATGGACAAGCAGGACATCCGGGTCATCCACGTGATGGCGGGTATCGGTCGGGTGCTCGCGCGGCGGATCGTGCTCCAGGTAAATACGAGGCAACTGGCGCTGCTCGGGGGTCAGGATCTCGTACTGGTCCTCCAGATAATTTTTGCGGGACTGAAACAGGATGCAGTCGAATGCCAGATTACGGATTTCCCCGGCCGCCACTTCATGGACATTCTCCGGCCAGCGGTAGCTTTCGGTGATCCCGGCGTAGCCCTCGGGCCTGCCCGCTTTGTAAGGCAGAAAAAATTCATGAGGACCCTGCACAAGATCAAAGAGATAGCTTCCATGAATGTGCCAGGTCAGAATACGCATTCCCTTCAAATCCATCTTTCTTCTCCTTACCGATAAAATAAATTCTCACTTCCGACTGCAATCACGTATCCAGGGGATGGGCATACACTTTCTGGAGGTGTTTCTCGGCCTGGGCCAGGACACTGGCTGCGGAGGTATTCAGCGCCGGCCAGATCACCTTATGGAGCTGCCTGTTCTTGGGTGCCCAGCGATCCATGTCTGAAGCCGAAAAGAGGATCACGCTGGGGGTCCTGACGGCGGCAGTGATGTGGGAAATGCCAGTGTCATTGTTGACCACCAGGCGGGCCTTGGAAAGCAGGGCTGCCAGCCCTCCCAAGGTCGTCTTCCCGGCCAGGTCGATGGCAGGGGCTTTCATGCCCAGGGCCACGGCCGCCGTCAAATCCGCCTCTTCCCGGGTCCCTGTCAGAACCACCTGGAGACCGTGAGCAGCCAGTCCATCCGCCACCTCCGCAAAATACTCGGGAGGCCAGCGGCGCTCCTTCTTGCGTGCGCCAGGGTGAATGCAGACAAATTCCCGTCTCAGTCCAAAGCCATTTCGGATCTGGTGAAACTCATCCCAGTCTCTTTCGAACAGGGGAAATTCAAGTTCGTCGCCCTGCAGGGGAATGCCTAGAAATTCCATCAGGCGGAGATGGCGCCAGATCTCCGTCTCATTTTCCGGATATTCCAGGAAATATTCCGGGTCGGGACAGAAGTTTCCGGGACGATAAAAACCCGCACATCGCTCTGCCCTCCACAGGCTCACAAGGGGATTCGATATTTCGCCGGAGCCCTGCATTTGAAGGGCCAGATCGATCTCCATTGCCTGCATCCACCTCAAAAAGGATGGGAACTGGGCAATATTAGGCGATTGTTCCGGCAGTCCCGGATAACCGGGAAAGACAATAATGTCATCCAGGTAGCCGTGGAAACGTTCCACAAAACTTGCGGACCAGGGGAGCCCAACCAGTGTGATCCGCGCATCCGGAAGTGCAATCCGCAGCGCCCGAAGTGCAGGGACAGCGTTCAGCATGTCGCCCAATTGAAGCGCCCTGAAAATCACCACTTGCTTTGGATCCGGATGTCCTGATTTTTTTAACCTGGGCAATTCTTCACTCCGTGAAAATTTGGGGTCAGTTCGAACTCTTCCTGTCTTCTACGTGCACTTGAACCAGGGTGAGATCTGCAATGCAAATCACCCTGGTTCTATCTTCGAACATTCACTTTTTTTCCTTCGTTGTCGATGATGGGTTTGATCTGGTCTCTCGATCTCCATAAAACTGGAGGTCGCACTTCATGCTGGCATTTTGTTTTCTTGCCCCTGTAACCTATTGCCGCCGATCCCGGTGATCTGGCTAATTGTGTGATGTGGGTTTCAAAGATCGGTTCGCATCCATTTACATTTCATGGCAAATGTGAGCCTACTATATTTTGACTTTCTCTTCTTCTCCATTGGGTCTTTGCCTATTACAAGTCAGGACTTTCCCTACTGCTTTTATTATCATCAAAGCAGTGACCCTCTTACGCCGCGATTCAGCGATTTAGAAAAGTAGGGATACTCCTACTCGCTCATCTGGTGAATCCCCATTGGGCATAAGAGATGTGGGCATTATATTGTTTCATTATGAACCTCCCCTCTTATGTTCAAATTGAGCCTGTAGGACAGTGCAACCTGCGCTGCGAGATGTGTTCCATCCAATTCCGCAAGGATGGGCCTCCGCACGGAGGACTGGCCTTCATGCACTGGGATACCTTTGCAAGCCTGATCGAAGGGTTTCCCGATCTCAAGCATTTGCATCTGCAAGGCCTGGGCGAACCGATGATGCACCCGCGTTTCTTTGACATGGTGCGCTATGCAGCAGATCGTGGCATACGGGTCACCACGAATACCAACCTGACCCTCCTGAACCCCGAGCGGACCGAGCGCCTGGTCACGAGTGGACTGCATACCCTGCATTTTTCCATTGACGGCTCGACGCCTGAAACTTATGAGCGCATTCGCAAACGGGCGCATTTCGACCGCGTTTTAAATAATGTGGAAATGCTGTTGGAAACGAAAAAGCGGTTTGCAAGTGAGCTGCCCCACCTGCATATCGTCATGGTGATCATGCGACAAAACCTGGCAGAACTACCGGAACTGGTCAGGATGGCGCACGGCTGGAAGGCGCAGAAGATGTTCGTCCAGCATCTTTCGCACGATTTCGGGGAGGCAACCCTCCCGGACGAATACAAGCCCATGCGGGATTTCTTTGTTCACCAATCCCTGGCCCATGAGGATCCAACCCGGATCGATCTCTACTTCGGACAGGCAAGAGAGCTGGCCCAATCGCTCGGTTTCAAACTGCGTCTGCCCCGCACCACTCCCAAGAAATTCGAGTCGGGCACGCCGGGTCGCAAGCGCTGCGACTGGCCATGGTCGGGCGCCTACATCAGCTACGAAGGTTATATGATGCCCTGCTGCATGGTCTCCACACCAGATCGTCTTAACTTCGGCAAGGTCACGGATCGCTCCCTGGTCACAGCCTGGGATAGCCCGGAGTACAACAATTTTCGAGAGCAGCTTGATTCAGAGACTCCCCCGGAGATCTGTAAATCCTGTTCTTTATATTGGGGAACGTTCTGAGCGGTCAAAACATTGGCGACGGTTTTATCTCATGCCATGTTTTGCAAGACTTTATTAAAAGGCAGGCGTTGAAAATCCAATAGATCCTGCAATTCCTGTTCGCATTCGAGCAAAATTGCTTTCAGCTCGGCCTGTGGAATATCCTGGGCAATTTTGTGCAGATGTGGATTCTTAAGGATCGCGATCTTTGACGTCAGCTGGTCGATCTCTTCGTAATCGGGTGAACTTGGCAGTACTCGGATTTCTCCATCTTTTCTCATCTCTTTATTTTTCCTTTTCAATAATGGCGAGAAGATAGACGGCCAAAACAGGCGTTCATCTATCTTGCGAACAAAACTCACATGCTCACAAGGTTGAACGACCACTCAGGTGTTTTGTTTGTAGGTAAACTTTGATTTCAGATCTTCCATTCCCTGAAAAATGTCTCTATCCGCCCAAAAAACTGCAAAAACCTAGAAAAATATTACCCGATACCGAAAAGCACCATACAGGCGCCAGAAGATGGAAAGGGGTGGAATGATCATGGACGTATACAACATCTCCAGCATATGACCAGGACTGTGCCTGGTCTGCTGCAGGCGCCGATAGGCAAAGCGCAGGGTTAACCCCGCCCAGCAGCATGCCAGCCCCAGCGCAACACCTATATTGCCTGCGACCAGGGCTGCAAAACTTCCAATAGCCGAAAGCATGATCAAATAATAATGAAGAGGGGGACGAGCCTGGATCCGTGTGCGATAAAGGTCGGGGAACTTTTTATAGAGCAGCGCATTGAACATGCTTTTGCGCTGCTCCTTTAGGCTCACGCCCCACGCCGCAGGTCGCACAGGGTGAACCACCCGTGCTGCAGGAGCACGCCCCAGTTTATAGGACCATTCCATGATTTGGAACTGCAGATCTGAATCCTCCCGCCACGCCATCTGAAAGCGCTCATCGAAGCCACCGCATGCTCCCAATACACAGCGGCGCACAAAACAGTTCGCAGTGACAAACTCGCTCTCTGCCAGCCTCGAAATATTTTTTTCATAATCCGTGGGCGGGTTTGAGATGGGGACGATGACCTGCCCGCCTGCGGCATCCATGCCGGTATGGATCGCGGCCACACCCTGCATCAGCCAGTCTGGTTCGGGCAGGCAGTCGTCGTCGGTAAAGGCAATGATCTCCCCGCGCGCCATCCTCCACCCAAGATTACGCGCCGCAGCGGGACCCTGGGTATCTGTCGCAGCCGCGTAAAGGATTCGGGGACGGGAACCCGCCTCATGGTCTGGACCTGAGGCGGGCCCCGTTATCTTGATGTCATCCTCTTTCGAAAAGTTTTCCACCAATAGACGTGTTTCCTCCGAATCGGCATCGTCCACAATTACGATCTCACAGGCCTCCGGAGGAAAATCCTGGCGGACAAGCGCGTTCAGGCACTTGAGGAGCAGCTGCGGGCGTTTATACGTGGCGACAACCACCGAGACTTGAATGCTCAAGCCGCGTTCTCCGCTTTGGAGACCAGGAAGGGACCGATCACCAGCGCGTCGATGGGCGCCGTCCAGAAACATTCGAGGACGTCGCGGGGCGAATTTACAATGGGCTCTCCCAGGGTATTCAGAGAAGTATTGACCAGGACCGGCACACCGGTCCGCTTTTCGAAGGCTTTGATCAGGTCATAATAGGCAGGGTTCTGATCGCGCCGAATGGTCTGGATGCGGGCCGTCCCATCCACATGACGGACTGCGGGAAGCTTATCGGCCTTGTCCTCGGCCACGTCGTAAATAAAAAGCATATATGGGGAGACACCTGCGTTCTTGAACCAATTCGGAGCCTCCTCCTCCAGCACCACCGGCGCCACCGGGCGGAAGTCCTCACGGCTCTTGATAAAATTCAGCCGGTCCTTCATCGTCGGAGAGATCGGCGAGGCCAGCAGCGAGCGGGAGCCTAGGGCACGCGGCCCAAACTCCATGCGGCCCTGGTACCAGGCGATCACCTTGCCCTGCTCGAGCATCTCTGCCACTTCATCATAGACATTGTCGAGCCTGCGATAAGAGATCATGGACTGTTTCAAAAAATCCTCGATCTCCTTCTCACTATATTCCGGCCCGAGGAAAACGTGATCCATCTGATACTCCCGCTCGATGTTCTCCCCCACCATGCCTCTTTCGACCAGGTCCACCCACAGCGCCGCGCCCAGCGAGGTACCGGAATCACCGGCCGCGGGCTGGACCCAGATATTCTTGAAGGGACCGCGGTCCCGCAGACGTGAGTTCATCACGCAGTTGAGCGCCACACCACCGGCCATGCACAGGTTATCCATGCCCGTGACTTCATGGAGCCATTCGGCCAGCTTGATCACAGAATTTTCCAGCGTGATCTGCAGCGAGCTGGCAATGTCAAAGTGGCGCTGCTCGAGCGGCTCATTCCTCCGCCGAGCGGGGCCGAAGCGCTCCTCGAGACTTAAAGGATACTTCATGGTGTACTGGCCGTCCTCGCCGACCTGCAAAATATCATCGAATTCCTCCAGGTAAAGCGGCCTGCCATAGGAAGCCAGTGCCATGACCTTATATTCATCCGAGGAGTGTAAAAAACCGAGATATTCCGTTACCCGCTCATAGAGCATGCCCAACGAGTTTGGCATCTCCACCTGGCCGATCTGCTTCAGGGAAGTCCCCCGGCCCACGAAGTAGGCAGTCGTCGCCTTTTCACCGCGTCCATCCAGAGTCAGGACCGCAGCCTCATCGAACGGAGAGGGATGGAAGGCGCTGGCGGCATGCGCAAGATGGTGCTCCACAAAATGCCACTGGTAGGTATAGTGGCTGTTCACCCGCACGCCCTGAAAGCGGGAGCTCAAATGATGCGGCGCGCCGTCTGCAAGCTGACGGGGGGCATTGACGATATAGGAAAGGAAGAGTGCGTCCCAGGGGGAGGATGTCTCATCGGCAGCCTTATGAGCACTTGGCTCGAGCGGGATCTGAATCGTATCCTTGTTTTGCATGCCATCCAGCAGGATATAAGGATTGAACGAGTAGGCGACATGATCCACCTGGTTTAAGCGGATCCCTGCCTCCTTTAAACAATAATCGATGGCATGATGAGGCAGCGCATACGTTGTGAACGGAGTGGGCCGTTTCCCATGTTTAATATGCGTAAAGCGTTCATCCTCCGCTGCGGCCAGCACCCGGCCGTCCCTGATGAGACATGCTGAGGAATCATGGAAGGCGGAATTTATACCGAGAGTATACATTTTTTCTCCTGGTCAAAAAAATATGGGTATAAAGCACAAGCCCTCCTGCCTGACAGGAAAGGCTGGGCCTTTAATACAGGGGGCAATGAGATGTTTTAATCTGGAAGTCCCTGCCGGTGAAAACTGGAAACCAATGTACACGATTTAGCGGAATTCTTGCATGGGGAGGCCTCCTATCAAAAGGAGGGATTCTCCCTGATTGGATAAATCCCCATTCAAATTTAGAATTGTCCAACAATGGGTGTCATGAAATGGTGCGCGGCCTGGGACATCATCGTATGCCAGGCAGTGAGACCGGATGGGAGTCCGCCAGCTGGTCGTCAGGCTGATCCGGCGATCTTGATTAAACGGTTGAAGGTGTAAATGGCAGTACCTCGTGTCGACCCCGCGACTCCACAGGCTGGGGTGGTACCCACCACGTATGAGAAAATTCGCGCCATTCCCTGGAGTCTTGGCTATGACCTGGCAAATACTTTCTTCGTCCAGCTGACCTTCTTCGGCTCGGTCTTTATCCTGTTCCTGAACGACCTGGGACTGAACGAATCACAGATCGGGCTGCTGCTTTCCATTCTTCCTTTTTTGAGCCTGCTCTCGCTGTTCATTACGCCGCCGGTGGCAAGGCTGGGATACCGGCGTACCTTCCTCTCGTTCATTGCCGTCCGTAACCTCTTCACAGCCGGGCTGCTCCTCGTCCCCTGGATGGCAGGTCGCTTCGGCACGGAAACCATCATCGGGTACGTGGCGTTCATCACCATCGCCTTTGCCGTTGGCCGCGCTGTGGCCATGACCGCCTTCCTGCCCTGGCAGCAGGAATACATCCCGGACCAGATGCGCGGCCGGGTGTCCGGCTATAGCAGCATCATCGTCAGCCTGGCCGGGCTGGTCGCGGTAGGCATCGCCAGTTACATCCTGGAACGTCCTGTGGGGAACTGGCGCTATTCCCTTCTATTTGGCATCGGCGTGGCGTTCGGAATTATTTCCATCCTATTGGCTGCCCAGTTTCCAGGAGGCAAACCCGGACGGTCGAGCGCTTCCCTGTTTCGCATCGACAAAAAAGTATTTGCTCCCCTGCAGGATTCACGCTTCATGCGCTATCTTGCAGCCTTGGGCCTGGTGACTCTGGCGATGGGACCGGTCTACTCCTTCCTGCCCATCTTTATGGAAAAAAAAGTGGGGTTGAGCGCAGGAAGCATTGTCTTTTTATCGACAGGCGCAATGATCGGAAGTCTGCTTTCGAGTTATTTCTGGGGCTGGCTCGCCGACCGCTATGGCAGCAAACCGATTGCATTGAACGGCCTGTTAATGACCCTGCTTTTACCGATCCTCTGGTCGGTCATGCCGCGCGGTTCCCCCTTAAGCCTGCCGATCGCACTGGGCATTTCCCTGCTGCAGGGCATCGCCACCACAGGCTGGAGCATCGGCTCGGGAAGATTGTTGTTTGTGGGCATTGTGCCGGCTGAAGGTAAAACGGAATATCTCTCCCAATACAACGCATGGACAGGCTTGCTCAGCGGGTTTGGCTCCATACTGGGTGGAACCCTGCTGGTATATTTTTCATCCAGGCAGTTCACCTTCCTCAATATGGGTGTCGATTCCTATATCATCCTGTTTGCTATTGGATTCGTGTTCTCCTTTTTGAGCGTTTTGATCCTGCAGACATTACACGCGCCACAGGAGGCAGGGCTGGGAGAGTTTGCAGGCCTGTTCTTTCATGGGAATGCCTTGATGGCGATCAGCTCGATGATCCGCTTCTACTACGCCCGGGAGGAGACGGATGTCCTGGCTGCCACCGAGCGTCTTGGGCGGGCGCGCAGCCCGCTGACCGTGGAGGAGCTCATCGGTACGCTTAACGATCCGCGCTTTTATGTCCGGTTCGAGGCGATCGTTTCGATTACGCGGCACCGCCCGGATGACAGGCTCGTTGAGGCATTGGTCGAAGTGATGGAGGCACCGGACCCGGCCCTGGGTGTCATCGCCGCCTGGGCGCTCGGCAGGATGGGAGGCACGCAGGCCATCCCCGCATTGAGGAGGTCCTTCACCGGTGCGAAATATCATTCCGTCCGGGCACACGCTGCCCGCGCCCTGGGCACACTGGGCGACCGGGAGAGTATCCCCCTCCTTTTGGCGGAAGTTCAAAGTGATGCAGACCTGGGACTGAAGGTGGCCTGTGCTTCGAGCTTGAGCAAGCTAAGGGTGATCGAGGCGGCACCTGACCTTCTCAATATTCTATATATTGACAGTTATCCGCAAAGCCGCAGGGAAATGGGCATGTGCCTGGCAAGGCTGCTGGAGGCAGAGGGGAAATATATCGAGCTCTCACGCAGCCTGGACGAGGACCCCGGCACGACCCTGGCCCGGGAGGTGGATATCGTACGGGGAATTCTAAGCAAAGGGTCCGTGGAAAGGTCTGAGATCCTATCC
>JBLMZU010000057.1:0-3663 GCA_050258995.1 Bacteroidota bacterium | reverse complement strand
GACACAGTTGGTGCGCTCCACCAGGCTGGCTTTGGCCGGGACGATCCCGGGGATTTTTTCCACCGGGAAAGCCTCCCCGGTTAACACGGCCTGGTTTACAAAGAAGTCATTTGTCTCCAGCACAATCCCATCCGCCGGGATGAGGCTGCCTGCTGAGAGCATGACCACATCACCTGGAACCACCTGCTCGGACGGCAACATCTCTGGTTTACCGCCGCGTACCACTTTGGATTTGATGGTCACCTGCGAACGCAATTTTTCCACAGCGTTGCTAGCACGGTATTCCTGCGTAAAGCCGAGCATGGTGCTGCCGATGACCACGGCTAGCACAATGCCGGCATCCGTCCACTCGCCCAAAAAAGCGGAGACAACGGCAGCGAAAATGAGGATCAGGACCAGCGGGCTTCTAAACTGGCTCAGTAGCAGAGTGAGGGCAGTGGTTTTTCGTTGTTCTTTCAGCGCATTCAGGCCGTATTTTTTGATGCGGCCCGCAGCGTCCGTTGATTGGATGCCATTGCTGGTGCTGTCCAGCGCCGTAAAGAGCTGCTTTGCCGTGATGGCCCAATAGGAATCAGGAACCTCGGGAGCTTTCGTTTGCTGAGACGATTTTCCGGTAGAAAAAAGACTGAATGGCTTCATCTGATTATGAGGACTTCAGTATCCATTGGTTAGAACCATCTGGTGATGGGGTTTATTTTGCAGACGTCGACTTGAATTCTTCCTCGGCTTCGGCTTCCATGATGTCCAATCTTCTATAGTAATCACGGATCTCCTTCAGGTGCGCCCAGGCGATCTTTCCGGTAAGCACCAGGTCATCCCCGGTCACATTGGTCTGGGGATCTCGCGCGCCGTGTTCGAGCTCCACCTCCAGCCCTCGCCGGAACTGTTCCAGGTCGATTTGTGTCCAATCTACATTGAGCTGGGTTCCGATTGACCGAGCATCTTCTGTTGAGAACTGACGTTTATTGTTCATGTGATCCTCGAATTTCCTATCATCATTTCACTGGTGCATATTAGCCAAAAAATGTTCACGAACTTTCGCTGCGATCTGGCGATCAGTCATCTTATCCGTTGTTTCTATGGCCAGGATGTTCGCTTTCAGTCCTTCGTGCTCAATCCGTTTTTCCAATTCGCCTTTTGCCTCACCTGGTCCAAATATCTGGATGGTGTCTGCATCACGAACAGCAGCAATCACCTCATCGTAGTACTTGTTAAGCTCGTTCGCAAACTTCCGGTCCCTTTGATCTTCTGCAGTGACTTCTTTTAATCCTTCCGGGGTTCTCGAGTGGGAACGGCCTGAGTAGCGAAGATGTTTTTCGTCGCTCGAGGTGATATGCCTGATCTCTTCTACACCCTCTGCAAGAATTACAATGACTGCCTCCCGGTGGTCGATCCATAAACCAATTCCCTTTTTCATTCGGCTCTCCTTATTTCTGCCTGGATGTACCAATCCTTCTAAAATCGATATATCCACGCTCTACGTTTGTATCGATCAACTGCAACCGAACGCGTTCGCCCACATCCAGGCCTTCGAAGCCCTCCATCAGCTTGCCTTCAACCGGTATATTGAGAAGTCTGACCCAGGTTCCCTTGTCAGAAGCGCCTGTGACAATTGCATCAAACCGCTCCCCGATCCGGTTTTCAAGCAGGAGCGCAGCGGCGGATTTTTCGACCTGCCGTTCGACTTTGGTGACTGCGTCCTCTGCTTCGGTACAGTGGGTGGCCAGGAGGTCCAGATCATCCTTATTGTATGGAGAAGGCTTTCCTACCATAGCGGCTTTGAGCAACCGCTGGGTGATCAGGTCGGGATAGCGGCGGTTCGGAGCGGTGGAGTGGCTGTAATCCTTAACTGCCAGACCAAAGTGACCCGGCGCATCACCCCAAGGCATCTCGGCGACGTATTGGCCGGAACCCAAAAGTTTGATCACAGCCAGGGACAGGTCAGGGAAACGGATCGGATGTGCAGCCTTTTCGCGGACCAGAAATTCCTCCAGTGCTTTGGAATCGGGCATCTCTGGAAGGCTGAACTTGTGTTCCGCGGCGATTTCGACAATTCGATCCCAGCGCTTCGGGATGCGGACCACGCGGCGGAGCGAAGGAAACTTATTGGCGGCAAGAAAGCGCGCAGTGACACCGTTCGCCGAGATCATAAAATCCTCGATGATTTCCCTGGCGCGGTTCTTTTCCTCAATCTGCAGGGAACGGATCTCATCACCATCGAAGACTGGTCTGGCCTGAATGGTTTCCAGGCTGAGCGCACCATGAACATGTCGTAGGGTCTTCAGGCGTTGCGCTGACCTGTCCTGCAGCCGCAGGTTCTCTGCCAGCCCCTCGACAGCAAGAGCTTCACGGGGGATCGCTCCCTTATCTTCCAGCCAGGCTCCCACACTGCTATAAGCGAGCTTTGCATGATTACGGACCCACGACCTGTAAATGCTGGAGTCCTGGAGGGTGCCAGCTGCATCTATGACCATTTCGACGACGATGGAAAGTCGATCCTGGCCGGGATTCAGGGAGGTAAGATCGGTGGATACCCTCTCCGGGAGCATGGGGAAAATCTCGGCAGCCGTATATACAGAGGTGGTGTTATGACGGGCATGCTCATCGATCGCCGATCCCTCCTTAATAAGTGAATCTACATCTGCGATGGCGACCCGGATCTTCACCCTGTTGCCGGGCATCGCCTCGGCCATGGTGAGCTGGTCCAGATCCCGCGAGTCATCATTATCAATGGAAGACCAGGGTAGACTCCGCAAATCGCGAATTTCAGGCTGCCCTTTGGCAGGTCCATCTCCAGTGTCTGTGGGGATCCGCAGCTTTCCAAGCTCCGCAAGTGCTTCCGCTGAAAAGTCAGGGAGCAAGTCCCGTTCAAGCATGGCCTGGTGAGCGATGCCTTGTAAAATGGAACGGTGGTGTCTGTTATTTGCGTTCATCGGATCTCAAATCCTTCTTCGGACTTTGGTTCTACTTTGACCCATTCCGGAAACGATCATCTTTCGTTTTCTCCATATAATGTTTTTGGGCAAATTTTCGCTTGCCTCATTAACCTTGAAATTAGCCTGAAACTTGTTCCATCTTTGCCCGATTCCTGTATGCTGCATATACCGGAAGCAGGCGATCGTATTCCTCGTCCATGAGGGGTGACGAGATCATGAAGTCTGCGGTTGCCCGATTGCAGGCGATGGGAATGTTCCACACAACTGCCATCCGTAAAAGCGCTTTTATATCCGGGTCATGAGGCAACGACTCCAGGGGATCCCAAAAGAAGATTAGAAAATCGATATCGCCCTCTACGATCCTGGCTCCGATTTGTTGGTCTCCTCCCAACGGTCCGCTTTCAAGCTTGTGAATGGGAAAACCGAGCTCCTGTTCCAGCAATGTCCCCGTCGTACCTGTAGCATAGATCGTGTGATGTGCCAGGAGGACTCTGTTATATTTTGCCCATTCGACCAGATCACGTTTTTTATTATCATGCGCCACGAGAGCAATTTTTTTATCGCGTTCGATCGTTATTTTATTCTGTTCCACAGATACTCCTTGCCTGACTCCAATTTTTGTAGTAGCAGCGTTGCTGAAAGGATATTACTGAGCAGTGTAGCCGCCATCCACCATTAATGAGTGGCCGGTTACGAACGATGCCGCATCGGAACAGAGCCAGATCAC